>JANTGN010000031.1 GCA_024762895.1 Thiotrichales bacterium | reverse complement strand
TATCTCATCGACACCCTGGCCCTGTCGCAGAGTGCGGCCGAACAACTGGTGACTTATCTGGCCGCAGTGAAGGCGGCCCTGACCGTGATCCCGACGCAGGAACATCTGGTCTTTGAGCGGTTTTTCGATGAGACGGGCGACATGCACTTTGTCATCCATTCGCCCTATGGTTCACGCATCAACCGTGCCTGGGGGCTGGCCCTGCGAAAGCGATTCTGCCGGCGGTTTAATTTTGAATTACAGGCCGCGGCCACCGAAGACCACCTGATCCTGTCTCTGGGGCCTACCCACAGTTTTTCCCTGGATGAACCGGCGGGTTACCTCAAATCGAATAGTGTCACCGACGTCCTGATCCAGGCCCTGCTGGATGCGCCGATGTTTCCGGTGCGCTGGCGCTGGGTGACCAATACCGCGCTGGCGGTGCCGCGCAATCGTGCGGGTAAGAAGGTCCCGCCCCCGTTCCAGCGCAATAACGCCGAGGACCTCATCGCCCTGATCTTTCCCGATCAGCTGGCCTGTTTCGAAAACATCCAGGGGGAACGGGAGGTGCCCGAGCATCCCCTGGTGGATCAGGTGCTGGCCGACTGCCTGCACGAACTCATGGACATCGATGGCCTGATTCAGGTGTTGAAGGGCATCGAGGCGCAACGCATTACCATTACCACGCGTGACCTGGCCACGCCTTCGCCCCTGGCGATGGAGATTATTAACGCCCGACCCTATGCCTTTCTCGATGACGGTGCCGCAGAAGAACGCCGCACCCTGGCCATTAACCAGCAAAGGCATCTCGATCCGGTGGATGCCGCGGGTATCGGCAAACTCGACAGCGAGGCCATCGATCTGGTCAAACAGGAGGTCTGGCCGCAGGCGGGCATGGCCGATGAGTTGCACGATGCCCTGATGGTGCTGGGTTTTATCACCGTAGAGGAAGGCAGGAGCGAGGGCTGGCAGACCCTGATGCAGGGCCTGCAAAAACGGCAACGGGCCACGGTGATCAGCCTCGATAACGAATCCAAAATCTGGGTCGCGGCGGAACGCCTGCACCAGGCACTGGCCCTGTTTACCGAGGCACGGCGGGAGCCCGTCATCCAACCCACCGAACCGGTGCTCGAGGATCGTAGCGATGCCCTGACTGAGTTATTGCGCAGTCGTCTGGAATGCCTGGGTCCCGTCACGGCGGCGCAGTTGAATGCGCCCCTGGGCCTGCCGCTGAACGAGGTGGAGATGAGCCTGCTGGCCCTGCAACAGGAGGGGTTTGCCATTCAGGGGCAGTTCACCGGTACTGCCCATGAGGCCGAATGGTGTGAGCGTGGACTGCTGGCGCGGATACATCGTTACACCGTGAAGCGCCTGCGTAGTGAGATCGATCCGGTCAGCCCGGCGGATTTCATGCGCTTCCTGTTTCACTGGCAGGGACTTGATGAGCCGGGTGAAGGGGAGGCGGCACTGGAGCGTAGCCTGCAACAACTGGAGGGCATTCCCCTGGCAGCCGCCAGTTGGGAACAGGATATCCTGCCGTCACGGATTCGTGACTTTACAACTGGTCAGCTGGATCAGCTCTGTCAGTCGGGCAAGTTTATCTGGTTGCGCCTGCAGGCACCGGCTGCCAGCAAACAGGGCAAGCAAAAGAGTCCGGCCGTAAAGAGCACGCCGATCAGTTTTATACGCCGCGAGCATCTGGCTGACTGGCGAAACACCAGTCCTCTGGTCGATACCAAAGAGATCAGGTTGTCGGCGCACGCGGTTACAGTACTCGACAGCCTGAGGCAATGGGGGGCCAGTTTTTCCCAGGACCTCCTGGACGACACCCGCATGCTACCGGTGCAACTGGAAAATACCCTGGGCGAACTGGTAGCCTGGGGCCTCATCACCTCGGACAGCTTCAGCGGCCTGCGCACCCTGATTACCCCGCAACCGGTCCTGCGCCGTCGTGCCAAACGCCGGCCGGGTTATAAGCCCCTGGATCAGGCCGGGCGCTGGTCGTTATTACTGCCGGCCAGACCGCTGCGCGATGATCAGCATCGCTTTACCTCGGTCGAGCATCTTGCAAGGGTGCTGCTGAATCGTTATGGGGTGGTGTTCCGAAAGCTGCTGGAGAATGAAAACGGCCTGCCGCCCTGGCGGGACCTGCTCTATGTCTACCGACGGATGGAGGCGCGTGGCGAACTGCGCGGCGGTCGTTTTGTCCAGGGCTTTGCCGGGGAACAGTTTGCCCTGCCCGAGGCCATGCAGTCCCTGCGCAGGATACGAAAACAACCCAGGGACGGTGCCCTCTTTGCCATTGCCGCCACCGATCCGCTGAACCTGACCGGCTCCATTACGGCCGGTGAACGAGTCGCGCACCAGGCGAATAATCGCATCCTTTATCGCGATGGTGTACCGATCGCCACCAGTGTGGGCGGCGAGGTTCATTATCTGGAAAAGATTGCACCGGCGGTGCAATGGGAGATCAAGACCACCCTGTTACGGCAAACACGCCCGGAACACTTTCACCCGAGCCCGCCGCGATCATTTTAGATGGATGTTTTAGTAACGTATTCCTGGTGTCTCGATCTTCAGGCCGTTGCTCCGTGCACTCATATAGATCTCGAGATTGATGTATTCCTCTGAACCGAGTTCATAGGGTTCCGCACGCAGGTTGGTCAGGCATTCGGTAATGCGGCCCTGAATCCCGACGACATGTCCATCCGTGTAGCGATAAACTGGAAAGCCATTGCTCTGACCCTGGGTCAGGGTCTGCCCACGAAAGGTCTGCCCAGCATGATAATCATGGCATTGGTGGCAGGCGATATCCACCTGTCCCCAACGGGTGTGAAATAGTTTTTTCCCGGCCTCGTAGTAAGGTGCCATCGGGCCGCTGACATCAACGTTAACGGTCTCGCCCAGTGCCAGGCGACGAACGAAGGCGACCAGCTGCAGGGCTTCCTCGCTTGAATACTGGAGTTGTGGGCCATCCATGCGTTCGTTGCGACAGCTCAGGATCTGGCCGCGCAAGGTGACGGGTTTTTTCTGTGCTTCGCTGTAAACCGGGTAAGCGGCGATACGTTTGACGTCGAGTTGCTTACCGCCTTCTCCATGACAGGAGACACAGGACTTACCGTTACCACCGGCTGTGGCGAACAGGGCCTCCCCGGCCTCTACTGTATACATGCCCGGATTGGCAAAATCATCATCCTGCATCTCCTGCATTTCCGGGGTCTGGAAGTCATAGCCGGATACCGGTTGCTGGGCATGGACTGGAGCACTGGCCAGTCCTAGTAATAACAGGTAATAAGCGATGGAATGTATTTTCATGGCGTGGGCGATCTTCTGTTATTTGAGTGAGGCCAGGTAGGCCACGACGTCTTCAATCTCCTGGGCTGTGAGCCAGGTGCGACCCTTGAGCCCTTTGGCGACTCGATGGAGCTGTTGCGGCGGTCGGTAGTAGCCGGGCATGACGGTTTCAGGATTGAAGCGCGACTGATCCACGACGTGCAGGCGGATCATGCCAACGGACTGGCGTGCACCGATGCCGATCAGGGGCGGGCCCAGATTGCCGAAGAACTCCTCTTCGGGGATGGGTAGCAGATGGCAGGCCAGGCAGTTGCCGCGAGACTGGTTACCCGCAATGGCCTTGCCACGCTCGGCATCCCCGGTCAGGCCACCGAGCGGTTCATCAATGGCATAGTTCGTGACCTGCCATTCGTAATAGGGGGCAAGTGACGGAGCGGGTTCCTCGGCCAGGGCGGTGTGGAAGGGTATGATGCCTGTACCCAGGCAGATTAGCCAGAACCATCGTGTTCGCTGCATTGCTGATTTCTCCTCGCTGATCTTTATAAGTATATATCGTCCAGTCAGGGCTGCCCAAACGTCCGTACGAGCCAAGCCATTAACTGCTGAAATACAGAGCCCGCTTGATCGAACTATAGTCAGAGCGCCGGTGGTTCCTGCGCAAGGTATTGAACTATAGAACAATTTATTTAATTTCAGACAGTATTTATCTTACAATCTCCCGTTTTTGGCTGCATGCGGCCCCCTGGTTGGGGCGATTGAAATCAAAACATGAAAAGCGGCAGGGCTAAGGACCTTATGCGAATGACTCAAAGTGACCTGCCAGAAGGTGTTATCTTCAACGCTTACCCCGATAGCATTGGTCGCACCTTGTCCGATGTCGTGCAATTACTCAGGCAGCCTGAATTCAAGGATGTCTTTTCCCTGTTCTACATCCTGCCAACCATTTTCAATAGTGACCTGGATCGCGGCTTTTCCATCATTGATTACGATTTGAATGATGCGCTGGTGACCCGAGAGGACCTGGACCAGCTCCATGATCTCAATGTCATTTTCAAGTTCGATCTGGTTTTAAACCACCTCTCTGTTCGCTCTCCCCAGTTCCAGGATCTGTTACAGAAGGGGGATGAATCGGAATACAGGGATTTCTTTATTGACTGGAATAAATTCTGGCACGGCCAGGGTGAGATGGGGTCTGAGGGTTATCTGATACCCCGTGAAACACATCTTGAAAAACTGTTTATGAGAAAGCCGGGCCTGCCTTTATTAAAGGTACGCTTTCCCGATGGTTCTTACCGTCCCTACTGGAATACCTTTTATCAGGAGGTGGTCTATCACGAAGTCACCGCCCACCGGCTGCTCCAGGAACTGGAGATCGAAGAGCTCACCCACGAGGATGCGGAGCAGATTGCAGTCATGGTCAACGATGTCTTAAATGCGAAGCAGGATATCCATGATATTGACCTGGGTGACTATGCCATACACAAAGACGATATCGTCTCCTTAGTGGAACAGAACCGGGACTATCTGGGCCAGATGGACCTCAATGCCCAGTCGCAGGCCGTGTGGGATTTTTATGATGAGACCTTAAAGAAACTGCGCACGCATGGCGGCAGGCTGGTCAGGCTGGATGCATTCGCCTATGTGCACAAGGAACCAGGCAAGACCAACTTCTTCAATGAGCCAGGCACCTGGGAATATCTGTCAAAGGTGAAAAAAATGGCAGACCGCTATGACCTGGTGGTTTTGCCTGAAATACATTCCACCTATGGTGAACGCATCCATGAAAAAATGGCGGCCAACGGATTTCCCATATATGACTTTTTCTTCCCGGGCCTGGTGATTCATGCCCTGGATCATGGAACAAACAAGCCTCTGCTGCGCTGGATCGATGAGCTGATAGAGAAGAATATACAGACCATCAATATGCTGGGCTGTCATGACGGGATCCCTGTGCTTGATCTGAAAGGTCGACTCAATAGTGATGGCTCGAGGGACGAGTTGTTAACTGAAGAAGACATCGATGAGGTCATTGAATCTATTCTGGAGAGAGGGGGGCGTGTTAAAGACCTCTATGGCCCGGATGGCTGCAAGATCGCCTATTACCAGGTCAATGCGACGTTTTTCAGTGCCCTGGGTGAAGATGAGCAGAAGCTGCGTCTTGCCCGGGCCATTCAGATGTTTATGCCGGGCACACCGCAGGTGTGGTATCTGGATCTCTTTGCTGGTAAAAACGACTATGCCGCAGCAGATCGGGGTGGCCCGGCAGGACATAAGGAAATCAACCGCACCACGCTCACTAGCAGTGACATCCAGAAGGGACTCGCTCGAAGCGTGGTACGTGACCAGCTGGATATCATCAGGTTGCGCAATACATCGCCTGCCTTTGACGGCGAGTTGACCCTCGGGCAAACCCTGGAGCGCCGACTCGAACTGACCTGGCAACATGGGGACTATCGGGCGACGCTAAAAGCGGATCTGATTGATTTTAGCTTTAGCATTACTCATCAGGTCGCTGATGAAGCGCCTGCGCGGATGTCTTATCCCGAGGATCTGGCGGGATCTGAGGCCATGTATTCCGATTATCTGGCTAGTAGTTAAAACGTCAGTTTGATGCCAGGGTTCGTCCCTGTTGCTGGCCAGTGAGGCCACCGGGCGTTTCAGCGATGCCTGAGCGCTTCTTATCTGGTGGGCCCATTGCGATCCCGTGGCCAAGAAATTAGAATTCCCTAATATTCCTTTGGCTGGTTCTGTATGAAACCCCTGATTCTTTTGCTTTCCCTGCTCCTGGCGGCCTGCGGTGAATCGCCCACGGGCAATCAGGGCCCCGCCATGATCAGCGCGGCCGAGGCTGGTCATCTGCAGACACTGCAAAGCCTGATTGCCCAGGGTGAGCCGGTCGACATCGAGGATGCCTGCCAGTGGACGCCGCTGATGAAGGCCGCGCTCAACGGGCATACCGAGATTGTTGAGGCCCTGCTGGAGGCGGGCGCCAATCTCAATGCCCAGGATAAGGGTGGTTATACGCCGCTCATGCTGGCTGCATCGAACAATCACAGCACCACCGTGAGTCTGTTGCTTGAACACGGGGCCCATATCGACCATCAGGAACAATCCATGGGCTGGACTGCCCTGATCTGGGCTGCCAAGCAAGGTCATACAGACACGGTTCAACAACTGATCATGCACGGGGCTCAAAGGGGTATTCAGGACTTTGAGGGCAAGTCAGCGCTGGACTGGGCACAGGCAAATCAGCATATGGAAGTCGTGAATCTTCTGATGGCAGCACCGCAATGAATCAGCCCATTTGATTTTGTTGTGCTCATGGGTGAGTTAGGAGAAGCACTGGCTGCATGACCAGGGGATAGTCAAGATCCGAAGCTGGCTCGCTCGCTCCATTAAACGAGTCAGATCCTGATGTATTTTTAACCGCTGAATTTGACCAGTCGGGTCACCTGGATATCCGAGACAAACACCACGCCGGAGTGTTCGCTGTAAAATGGCGACAGCCCTTCGATAATGGGTTCCACCAGTTCCTCGGTGACCACCGCGATGATCATGATGAGGACATCCTCCTCGTTGAACATCAGGTGGCCTTCATGAAATCCATGACTGCCCTTACCGGAAAGATTATTGATAATGGTATAGCCGGTAACGCCGGCTTGATCGAGCAGGTCGGTTGCGAGGGCCTGATGCTCACCACTGAGTATGATTTCCAGTTTCTTGACCGAGCTGAAGTTGAGATTTTTCATGGTGTGATGGACTCCTTCGCTAAGGATGGTGTTTTAACATCAGAAAGGGGCTGGGCATCCCACTCGCCTTTGTTGTAGGTATAAACGATCTGTTTTACCGGATCGATGACCAGTAAACGGATCCAGTCGTTGGCGACCAGGTTCCTGACCGCGACGACACTTTCCACGGCATTCTGGGCAAATTCCAGGGGGGCCTCGATCAGTGTAATCAGTCGAAGGGGTTCATGGTAAGGCATACCTTTATTCAGCACGGTCTGGGATGGCAGGCCGGTGCGTAGATCGCTCAGGCCACCGGTCATCACGCCAAAACGACCGGCAACGTTATGGTACACCTTGCTGCTACTGCCAAAGCGTTCATTATCGACCGTCGAGAAATAGTGTTCCATATTGATCCACTGGGCGACTACCAGCGGCCCGGTGATGATATTTTCCAGCAGGCGTTGCCGGGGGTCCTGACGATAATCATAGGAATGCAGGAACGAACGTCCTTCCAGTGACATGTCCCTGGTCAGGCTTCGCCGACCAATGATCATATAGGCGTTTCTGGACAGGCCCCATTCGGGGCGAACCTGCGACCAGTCCATGGCATTACGCTCGACCTCACGATAAGCCACAGCCGGTTCCCGGTGCTGCGGTTTGATCTGTAAATCGGGCAGGCGTTCCTGGGCACAGAGACGCGAGGCCGCGAGCAGGCCATTGCGTAAACGATCGATATAAAAGATATGAGTGGAAGGGATATGATCGAGGTCGTTCAGCTCCAGTTCGTCGGTAGTGGTATTGTGTAGCACGGCAACAAACCAGGTATCATCTGCGATATCGATACCCTGGGTACGTAATTTACGGCGCACTTCTTTTTTATTCGCCATCTGGGCGAGTACCCGCGCACTTACCAGCCCATGGTTACCGCCACAGGCGCCGCAGTCCAGTGCCGATTCATAGGGGTTGTTTTCCGAGCTGCTGCCATGTCCGACCAGCAGCACAAAACGAGAGAAATTTCGAGTCAGGCCGATCGAGCGCAAGGCCTGGCTTACGAAGCCGACCTGCTCATCCAGGCTGAAGCCGATTCGGGCCAGCCTTTCCATCTGCAGCTGGGTATAGGCGGCATTGATCTGATAGGTATCGCGTAGACGCAATACAAATTCGCGCTCCTGTTGTTTGCTTATATCCAGGGTGCTGGCCAGTTCGGTGGCTTCGGAATGTCTGCCCAAAGCGGCCTCGCGCAACTCGCGCACCATGTCATCACTGATGCGTTCGGCCTCAAGGTCTAAATCCTGTTCAATCGCCATGATAATCACGGCACGTTGCACGGTTCTGAGTATCGAATCGGCCTGTTCGCGATCGAGTTTGTCGATCAGGAGATGGGTGGAACGCTTTTTACGAAAAACGCGTTTACGCCAGTGGTTATAGGTTTGGGGCATCAGGGTCTTACCCACCATGTCAAACCCAAACAAGAGGCCGATGGCCTCTACCGTCACGAAGGGGCCAAACACCGATTCCTTCAGTTCGTGCATTGCCTTTTCAAGCGCGGTGACCGGGTGCACATCTTCGGCATCGGCCACGGTCATTTCCAGCACCAGGTTTTTCGGTGTTAACAGCACCGGGGCCAGGTGCATTTCACTACCTTTGCCCAGTTCCATGAAGCTCAGGGGCACACCAAAGAAACCGGCGATACCATAGGTGTGATAATCACCAACACCCTCCAGATGGCGACGTATACGTTCGGAGCGCGTATCGATACAGAACAGCGACTGCACAAAGGGGCGTTTTTTGCGTGGTTCGGGGGGGGCTGGATTCACGCCGCTAAGTAATGTGCTGATGGCCTGGGCCTCCATAGCGCGTAACCAGGCCATTCCTTCGTAGCGTTCAAACAGGCGCAGGCTATCCAGGAGATCGTTGAATCCTTCGGGCGAAAGGGATTCCAGGGTCTCGGTCTGGTCGACGCGTAAGGCCAGCCTGTGCAGTCGATCCGCCTGGTTCCCGGCTTCATGCTGACGTTTGCATTCGACATATTCATGAAAGACCTTTTTGGTCCTCGAGGGATTGGCACGGGCCAGGGTCTGTTCAACGCGCCTCGCCATGGCCGGTACAATCCGCTTGCCAAATAGCTCATAGCGTAAAAAGGTTTCCATGGTGTTGCCTTCGATGGCCTCTTCAATTTCCGAGACCGTAGTGGCGATATCCTTGCGGCCGCGTTCACTGAGCAGGGCCAGGGCAAAGGTCAGGCGCACCGCAATCAGGTCGATCAGATCAGCGGGATAGCGCTGGCTCCAGTAATAATTCTTGGCATTCCAGCGCCAGCGTATAAAACCGGCCCAGCCATGCAGTTGCGCCAGTTCGCGTGTGAAGTAATGTACCCAGCGGTCCTCGGGAATGCCCAGGGTGCTCATGACGTGGGCAATGACACCTTCTGGAGTGTCATCCGCTGCCAGGATGTCCTGTATATGCATGCCGCGTAAATAAAGCCGGATATTGCGATTGGCGACCTCACGCCAGGCCCGGAAGAATCCGCGTTTGCGTCCCGGCATCGACCACACCGACTGCCCCTCATCAAAAAAGTCCAGACAGCTCTTGATCACGAGCTCATCGAGCTCGGCGCCTATGGCGGTTCCATACAATGCATCAACGGCATCGTAGACGGGTCGGTCGCCCAGCAGTTCATGGCGCAGATACGGCACCAGGGTGGCGGGTGTGAATGCGTCTTCCTGCGGCAGTTGCTGGCCGTTAACGGCGGCCTGGATATCTGCATCAGAGGCGATGTTATGCCTGAACACCACTTTCTGTTCGGTTTGCGTCAGCAGGGCCATCAGCCATTGCTGCAGGTCTATCCCGGGGATGTTGTCCCGCTTGGCTACAAAGGCAGCAACCTGTGCGGTCAGATCATCGTGATTTACCTTGCCCTGTTGCAGATACTCCTGATAGACCGGCCGGCGTAAAAAGACATGACCACGGAATAGACGTTTGCCTTCCTGTACCGCCTGTTCAAAAGGCAGGTCTTCGAGGCCGTGCAAAGGGTTGTGATGTATGAAGGTGCGCATCGGCCAGAAATAAGGAATCTGTTCGCCCGCGACATAGATCATGGAACGGATACTGAGCCTGCGACCCAGGGATAAAGTCATAAAATCACCCCGCCTAGAATAATGCCGCCAACCACCAGGGCAATGAGTACCATGCTATAGAGGGTGATGGTGGTGTTGCCCATGTCCGCAATCTTGATGTCGCTGGCCCTTCCCACGATCAGGCCCTGAATTAACTGGGCACCGGCCCAGCTCCACAGCAACCAGATGAGTAACAGGGCCATGGCCACCAGTGGCATGACAGAAAGGCTGTCTACGACCAGATGGAGCATGATAAAAAAGCTGGGGAAAAGCGGTGTCGCAATCGCAGCCACCACCACGGTAACCAGTAGCCCCGAGTAGCGGGGAATGGTTCGTGCCAGACCAGTAGTTAATCCGGTATAGGCTGCACCAAAACGGCGTACCAGACCCGCACTAAGAAATGCCAGTAGTACCAGAGGTACACTCATTCCGATCGCATAGCCATACAGTAATGCCGGCGGGGTATCCTGCATAACGGGTAGCCATAATAAACTCCATAACGACGTAGCAAGAAACTGGTTCCACTGATTTACTTCGCGCAGGCTCAGCATGCGAAAGGCATACAGGGCCGAGGTGGATAAGGCCAGCGCTAATAACCAGTCAGGCAAGTTGACCTGGCTATACAGAAGAATAAATAAACCATTAAACGGCCAGGCGATGAACAGGACTGACCTAAGCCAGGGATGCTGGATCCGGTCGAGCAGGGCATTGAATACCATGCTCAGGGGAAACAATGGCAGGAACAGGCCGGCAAGTAGAATGATCAGTAGGTCTGGCATCTTATAACCACCTCAACCAGACATTCAGTCGGCCGGAAAATCCCAGCAGTGTGCGTGTTAAGCGGGTATAGATATCGATGATATAAAATTCTCGCGAAATCAGTGCGTAAAAGTTCAGCCACAGGCGTTTGGTCTGCTGGCGGCGACGAAGGCCTTTTTGTTCCGCATAGTAGGTCAGGACCCAGCCGGAGACGACTACCAACGTGATTACGCCGACCAGTACATCAAAACGCAGCAGGTCAATGGTGGCGGCTGAATAGAGTTGTACGCGAAAAGCCGGATCCGGATACAGGAACAGATCAAAGGCATGACTGATAACGACATAACCCAGTACCACGATTACCAGTGATAACACGCTCAGGCCTACCAGGCGCCAGATATTCTGAGTGCGCATGCGGTAAGTGGCGAAGATCAGCTGTGCGCCGGTCACCCAGCCAAAGAACAACAAGACGATCGCGCCCTGTTTCTGGAAATAATCCTGGGCGATCAGCAGGTGGGCCAGGACCAGTATGATCAGCGGTACGGCCAGTGTGATGGCCGCCATCAGTAGCCATGGCTGGTGTACCTTATTCGGGGCCTTTTCAACGGCAAAGGTATACAGTTCATCTTTTGGAATGCCGTCGTCCTTACGCGAATGATGGATCACACCGCCGGCTGACAGGAACAACGTGCCTTTGAACACTCCATGGGCAAACATATGATAAATCGCCAGTGAAAATGCCCCGATCCCACATTCCATGATCATGAAGCCCATTTGCCCCATGGTGGAATAACCCAGGGCCTTTTTGATGTCGTTCTGGGTCAGCATCAGCAGGGAACCAAAAATAGCCGTGATCAGACCGACAAAAAAAATGATGTGTAAAACATCGCCACTATGGACAAACACGGGGGCAAATCGATTGATCAGAAAGCCGCCGGCGTTGACGATACCGGCATGCATCAGGGCCGATACGGGGGTTGGCCCATCCATGGTGTAAGGCAGCCAGTTATGCAACAGGAACTGGGCTGAACGGGCAAAGGCGGCAAGGCCGATTAATGCGGCCACCACCTCTGGTAACGGTAAACCCAGGACCTGGTGGGCGCCTGGGTTGGCCATGATCTCGTTAAAGATGGAGGTCAGGGACCAGGTGTCATAGGCGTTATAGAGTAGGGCGGCGGCCAGGATTAAGGGTATATCGCCTATTCGATAGGTGATCAGGGTCCAGAAGGCAAAGCGGTAGGCGGTCTGACTGCGGGTGTCCTGACCCAACAGAAAGTACAGGAGTACCCCGACCAGATACCAGGCGATGACCAGGGTAATCAGGTCACCCGCGATGACCATGAAAAGCAACGCAGCCGTCATCAGGTCGAGCAGCACAAAAAACCGACCATAACCGGCCTCTTCGGCCATGTAGCGCACCGAGTAGATATGCACGATGAGGCTGATGCCGAGGATGATCATGGCCAGCAGGGTGCTCAGGGGATCAAACAGCATGATGGCGCTGGTATTACCCACCGGCAGTGCCTGTGGCTCGTGACCGGTGAGCGCCCACCATAGAAGCAGCAGGGAAATAAAAAAGCTAAGGGTAGTGGCCGCCACACTCAACCGGGCAATGCTACGACCGATGCGTCCGGCGAATAACTGTATCAGTAACGCGGATATCAGCGGCAGGGCCGCAACCACGATGATGAGCTGCTCCATCTTCTAATCCCAACCCCATCAGGCCCCTGGCCTTCTTATAGTGTGTGAGAACCGGGATACTTAATCGGTTCGTCAGACCATATTTAATTATTTAAGCAAATACTATAGCTTGTATGTGACCTATGCCAGCCCTGTTGGTCATCGTGCCTGAAGATGAATCTGCACAACGGGTTGAATGGAATCTGTTTTCAGCTAAAGAAGACCTTGTTCAGGCCTTACACCAGTGCAGCTATTCCAGCTGATACCACACAGTTTCTCAGTCCATTAATCATGCGCCATACGTTAAGCTAGAGATCTGGTGAATTTTTGAGATGCGTCTTGATGAACCTTGCTTTTAAAAACCGGTATCTGGCATTGGGTGAAGGGTTTTACGAACAATGTAAACCCACCCCCGTTGCTGAGCCCGGCTTGATTACATTCAACCATGAGCTGGGCGCTGAGCTTGGGTTGTCGGTCCAGGGCCTTGATGAGCATTTTCTCGCGGCTGTTTTTTCGGGCAATGTGATTCATGAGGCCTGTGAGCCACTGGCCATGGCCTATGCGGGGCATCAGTTTGGGCATTTTAATCCCCAGTTGGGCGATGGTCGTGCCATCTACCTGGGTGAGCTGGATCTTGCCGATGGCGGCGCACTGGATATTCAGCTCAAGGGCTCCGGGCGCACGCGGTATTCCCGCAATGGCGATGGCCGGGCAGCCCTGGGGCCGGTACTGCGTGAATACCTGCTGAGTGAGGCCATGCATCAACTCCATGTACCGACGACGCGGGCATTGGCGGCGGTGACTACCGGTGAGCAGGTGGCGCGTGAACGCCTGTTACCGGGTGGTGTGATAACCCGTGCGGCATCCAGTTTTATTCGTGTGGGTAGCTTCCAGTATTTTTCCATGCAGGGCGACACCCCTTCGGTTAAGGCACTGGCTGATTATGTTATCGAACGCAATTATCCCGAGGTGCGTGATGCCGACAATCCCTGTCTCGCTTTATTCGAATCGGTGGTGCTACGCCAGGCCAGCCTGATTGCACAATGGATGCAGCTGGGCTTTATTCATGGCGTGATGAATACGGACAACATGTCCATAGCCGGGGAAACTATCGATTATGGCCCCTGTGCCTTTATGGATTTCTATAGCCATCATCAGGTGTACAGCTCTATAGATCGTCAGGGGCGTTATGCCTATAGCAATCAGCCTAACATGGGTGTCTGGAATCTATCACGTCTGGCGGAGGCCCTGTTGCCCTTATTGGCCGAGGATGCCGATACCGCCGTAAGCCTTGCGACGGAAATTCTGGAACGCTATATCACGCACTACGAGCAGCAATGGCTTTCGGGGTTTCGTGCCAAATGTGGCTTAACGGCGATTGCCGCGGTGAAGCCGGAAGAAGACAAGATGCTGCTGGAATCACTGCTGGAGATCATGGCCGAGAACCAGGCCGACTTTACGCTAACATTTTACACTCTGTCCCAGTTAACTGCTGAGCCTAATGACAAGGATGCGGCACTGCGCGAGTTATTTGCTCAGCCCGAAGCCATTGATGACTGGCTGGTGCGCTGGCGTCAACGCCTGTCATTTGAGACCATGACGGACAGTAAGCGACAGGCCTGCATGCAGTCGGTCAACCCGGTGTATATCCCTCGCAATCATCAGATCGAGGCCGTAATCCGAGCGGCCGAGGATCACAATGACTTTGGACCGTTTCATGCGCTCCATGAGGTGTTGCAGAATCCCTTTCAATATCAGCAGGGCAAGGATCATTACATGCTGCCACCGGCACCGGATGAGGTGGTTCTGCAGACATTTTGTGGAACCTGAGCGGAAATGAACAGCCCCTGAAGTTGTGGCTAAGAAGGCTCGGACCTTCGGGGGACATTCCATGGTCAGTATGCTAATTTCCAGCCATGAAACCCTACCGCAGCGCTCCCTGGTCCATCGATAGGGCCCCGCCGGGCATCCCCTTTATTATTGGTAATGAGGCGGCCGAACGGTTCAGCTTTTATGGTATGCGCGCCATCCTCGTGGTCTTCATGACCCAGTATCTGGTGAATGCCTCCGGTGAACTGGATCTGATGAGCGAAGAACAGGCCAAGGGCTGGTTTCATCTGTTTGTCTCGGCGGTGTATTTTCTGCCCCTGTTCGGCGCGCTGATCTCGGATGGTCTCCTGGGTAAGTACCGGACCATTATTGCCTTATCCATTGTCTACTGCCTGGGTCATCTGGTGCTGGCCATCGATCACACTCGCCTGGGGCTGGCGATCGGTCTGGCCCTGATCGCCCTGGGTTCGGGTGGGATTAAGCCCTGTGTCTCGGCACATCTGGGTGACCAGTTCGGTCAACGTAATCAGCATCTCCTGTCGCGTTTCTTTGGCTGGTTCTATTTCTCCATCAACCTGGGTGCCTTTGTATCCATTCTGGCCACACCCTGGTTGTTGCAGACCTATGGTCCGTCGGTGGCCTTTGGGGTACCTGGCGTGCTTATGCTCATGGCGACACTAATCTTCTGGTCGGGGCGTCATCGATTTGTACATATCCCTGCCGGTGGCACGCAGTTTGTCAAAGAGGCCCTGAGCGGAGAGGGGCTGAAGGCCCTGGGCAGGCTAAGCATTATCTATGTCTTTGTGGCGATGTTCTGGGCTCTGTTTGATCAGACGGCATCGGCCTGGGTGCTTCAGGCCCAGCATATGGACCGGGTCCTGTTTGGGCTGGAAATATTGCCGGCGCAGATCCAGGCGGCCAATCCCCTGCTCGTTATGCTGTTGATTCCCGTCTTTTCTTATTTCATCTATCCCTGGCTTGGTCAATTCTATCCCCTGACGGAGTTGCGCAAGATCGCGATCGGCCTGTTCCTGACGGTGGCGGCCTTTGTCATTCCAACCCTGGTGCAGGTAAGCATCGATTCGGGTGGCTCACCCCATATTGGCTGGCAGTTGCTGGCCTATATCGTACTCACATCGGCCGAGGTGATGGTGTCGATTACCTGCCTGGAGTTTTCCTATACCCAGGCACCCAGAAACATGAAGTCTTTCGTGATGGCCTTTTTCCTCTTGTCCGTGGCCGCCGGTAACCTGTTTACCAGTGCGGTGAATTTCCTGATCCAGAGTGACGATGGGACCAGCAAGCTCGCCGGTGCCGATTATTATTGGTTCTTTACCGGCCTCATGCTGGTAACCGCGTTGCTGTTTACCCTGGTAGTCAGGTTTTATAAAGGCCGTAGCTATATCTATGAAGAAGTACCGGAGGCGAGTTCAGGCAGGGATTAAGGTTTAATATGTCCCAATGTTCATATTCTGTTCGGCGGCTATTCAGTAACATGACCGATTCTTAGGTCAAAAAATCCACGATATCGGGCACCAGGGAGCAACAGTATGGGCATCTCGGCAGTTATGCGTCTTATGGGGTTATTGCTTCTGGCGGTACTCATCAACGGCTGCGCTACGCTGGGCAAGGACGAATGTCTGACCGCAAACTGGGAGGCCATCGGTTACGAAGATGGAACCCGGGGATTAGAGGCCTCTCGTATCGGTAAGCACCGATCGGCCTGTGCCAGGCATGGCGTGACACCTGACCTGGAGCGCTATACACAAGGGAGAGAGCAGGGCCTGGAAGAATATTGTAAGTCGAGTGTCGGATATAACGTAGGTGTCAGGGGTGGTCGTTACATGAATGTCTGCCCGGCATATAATGAAAGGGATTTTCTGGCGGGTTACCGCTATGGGCAGGATATTTACAAGACCCAGTCACAGCTACGGAGTCTTAAGAATAAGCTGAAGTCACAGGAAACCCAGCGTGACGAGATAATCCAGGAGATCGAGCTGAAAGAAGAAGAGATAATCCAGTCCGGCGTCAGCCCGTTGATCCGGGCAAAGTTGTTAGAAGAGTTGATATCACTATCGGCGGAAATGGAGAATAGAGAGGCCATGATTGCCGACCTGTATGATCAGATTGATGACGTGAATGCTGAATTAAACTACCTGCAGGCGCATAATCCGTATCAATAGACCCTTGCCTGATCGTAGTTGAACATTCATAAAGAGCCGTAGAGATGTCTGAACAAGCCCTGGTATTTGAAGTCGGTGAATCCGGTTTTGATCGTTACGTTTTGGAGAATTCACACAAGCTGCCCGTACTGGTGGAGTTTATGGGTGGGTGGTCCGAACCCTGCGTGGTGATGGCCGAGGTGATTCAGGATCTGGCTCGGGAGTTTGCCGAACGCTTCGTGTTTGCGAAGGTGGATGTGGAAGCGCATCAGGAGCTGCGCGATCAGTTTAGTATCCAGAATGTGCCGACGCTAATGGTGTTCAGGGATGGTGAGGTCATGTTCCGCCAGGAAGGGCAGATGCATGAAGATGAACTCCGGGTTCTGCTGAAGGGCGTAGACGTATTTCATATCTCGGACGAGTTACGCGAACAGGCGCGTGCCAGACATATGGCCGGTGACACGCCTGAGGCCATCATGCTCATGACGCAGGCGATTCAACAGGATCCGAGTAATACCCGAGTGGCCATGGATATGGTGCAGATCTTCATCGACATGGGTGAGCTGGAGCAGGCCAGGAGCCTGTATGACCGATTGCCGGAGGCGGATAAGGAAAGCCGCATGGGGCTATCGCTGATTGGACAACTGACCTTCGCGGACCTGGCGGCCAAGACCGAGGGTATGGAGGTCTTACAGCAGAAGCTGGCTCAGAACGCCGATGATCATGATGCCCGATTCGATCTCGTTGTCTGCCTGGTTGCGGTCAATAATTATGATGCGGCGATGGATCATCTCTTCACCATCCTCAAGGAAGAGCCGGATTATAAAGAGGGTGCGGCCAGGGAGATGATCATCTCCATTATTAATACACTGGCTCCCAATGATCCGTCACTGGCGGCGTCTTATCGTCAGCGCCTGTCAAACCAGATGCTCTGATGTCACGGATGTTTGATGCACCCTAGTCGTATTTGATGAGCTTGCTACTAACCATAATCCATCGATGAATCTGAATTTTCAGGAAGTCATCCGTCAGGCCGCGGGCGCAAAAGCAATCTTTCACAAGGAAGATATCCAGACCCTGTGGAGTGGATACGGCAAGATCATGCGCTATGGGCTGGAGGGCAGTGCGCTGGCCAGTGTGGTGGTTAAGCACGTGAAATTACCCGATCAGGCCCATCATCCCCAGGGCTGGAATACCGATATCTCTCATCAGCGTAAGATCAGGTCCTACCATGTGGAGAGTGCCTGGTATCGGGACTGGGCTAAGGCCTGTAATGACGACTGCCGTGTGCCTCGATGTTATGCCCTGCAGGAAAGCGATGATGAATTCCTGATGGTACTGGAAGATCTGGATGTCAGCGGATTTCCCGTTCGTAAGGACACCGTCACCCTGAAAGAGATGCAGGCCTGTCTGCACTGGCTGGCCAACTTTCACGCGACCTTTATGGGGCAAGCGCCCACGGGGCTGTGGCCGGTCGGAACTTACTGGCATCTGGAAACGCGGCCGGATGAGCTGGAGGCGCTCGATGATGCCGAGTTGAAACAAGCGGCGGCACTGATCGATCAAAGTCTGAATGCGGCCAGGTTTCAGACCTTTGTGCATGGTGATGCCAAGCTGGCGAATTTCTGTTTCTCTGAAAATGGTGACC
>JANTGN010000030.1 GCA_024762895.1 Thiotrichales bacterium | reverse complement strand
TATTGCCCATGGCGAGTGCCCAGGTAAAGTCAGCGGTGTTACTGGCTGGTTTGTATGCCGAAGGGGAGACCTGTGTGACCGAACCGGCCCCGACCAGGGACCATACCGAACGGATGCTAAAGGGCCTGGGCTATGACATTCGTCGTGAAGGCAGTCGCATCTGTCTTGATGGTGGTGGAACCCTGACCGCACAGGATATCGATGTCCCTGCGGATATATCCTCGGCGGCATTTTTCCTGGTTGGGGCGACTATTGCGCCGGATTCTGAACTGCTGCTTGAGCATGTGGGAATGAATCCTACCCGCACGGGTGTTATCGACGTGCTGAAGCTCATGGGGGCGGATATTGAAATCCTCAATGAGCGGGATGTCGGTGGCGAACCGGTGGCCGATCTTAAGGTACGTAGCGCCGAGCTCAAGGGGATTGCTATTCCGGAAGATCTGGTGCCACTGGCGATCGATGAGTTCCCGGCCCTCTTTATCGCTGCGTCCTGTGCCCAGGGTGAGACGGTTCTTACCGGTGCTGAGGAATTAAGGGTCAAGGAAAGTGACCGTATCCAGGTTATGGCCGATGGTCTTATGGCCTGTGGCATCGATGCCCAGCCGCAACCCGATGGTATCAGAATTCGAGGTGGTCAATTAAGTGGTGGAGAAGTCTGGAGTCATGGGGATCACCGCATTGCCATGAGTTTTGCCATGGCTGGTCTCAGGTCGAGCGGGCAGATTCATATCCATGATTGTGACAATGTGGATACCTCGTTTCCGGGTTTTGCGGCATTGGCGCGCAGTGCCGGTCTGAATATTGAGGTTCGATAATGGCAGCGCCGGTCATAACCCTGGACGGGCCCGGTGGGGCGGGCAAGGGGACCATTGCCAAACTGGTGGCCAGGCATCTGGGCTGGCATTTGCTGGATAGTGGTGCCCTGTACCGTCTGACAGCCCTTGCGTCACTGAAGGCAGGTATAGATCTCAGTAATGAGGCTCAGGTAGCAGATATCGCAGCAGGGCTTGATGTGGAATTCAAGGTGACCCCTGAACTGGATATCCAGGTGTTACTTGGCGGGGAAGAGGTCAGCCAACAGCTCAGGACTGAGGAAACAGGGGCAGCGGCCTCCCTGATTGCAGCTCTGCCCAGTGTCAGAGGCGCGCTACTAGATCGCCAACGGCTTTTTCAGCAGCCTCCTGGCCTGGTGGCCGATGGCCGTGACATGGGGACCGTGGTTTTTCCGCAGGCACCGCTCAAGATATTTCTCACCGCAAGCCTGGAAGAAAGGGCCCAAAGACGCTATAACCAGTTGAAAGAACAAGGAGTTAGTGCTAGTATCCAGTCCCTTTTGCGCGAGTTGGCAGAACGTGACGAGCGGGATGCAAATCGTAAGGTTGCACCGCTAAGGCCTGCCGAAGACGCCATTATGCTCGATAGCACGGAGCTGAGCATCGATGAAGTCTTCAATCAGGTCATTACACTGGCTGCATCGCGCATAGGTGTTTGATTAGAGTGGAAGCGGTATGACCGTATCCTTTTATTAACTTAACCAACCGGCGGTGGAAGGATTTCGCAGCCTTAGTTTTAAGCAGGTATTTTTTCAACCATGAGTGAAAGTTTCGCGCAGTTATTTGAAGAGAGCATTGCGTACTCTCAAATGAAACCCGGCATGATTATCCCGGGCACAGTTATTGATATTTCGGGTGACTTTGTTGTCGTCAGTGCTGGACTGAAATCTGAGGGTGTTATCCCCGTTGAGCAGTTCAAATCTGAGAGCGGTGACCTGGAAGTCCACGTTGGCGATATTGTAGATGTAGCACTGGATACCGTTGAAGACGGTTTTGGTGAAACTCGCCTTTCTCGTGAAAAGGCTAAACGCGCCAAGGCGTGGAAGGTTCTGGAAGAGGCCTTTGAGGGCGAAGAGATCGTCAAGGGTACTATTACTGGCAAGGTCAAGGGTGGTTTCACCGTAGAGATGGGTGTAATCCGTGCCTTCCTGCCAGGCTCACTGGTTGATGTCCGTCCCGTACGTGATACCGCTTATCTAGAGGGCAAGGAGCTCGAATTTAAGGTTATCAAGCTGGACCAGAAGCGCAACAATGTTGTGGTTTCACGACGTGCCGTTGTTGAGCAGGAATACAGCGAAGAGCGCGAGCAGTTGCTGGAAAACCTGCAGGAAGGTCAGACCATCAAGGGTATCGTCAAGAACCTGACCGATTACGGTGCATTCCTGGATCTGGGTGGTATCGACGGTCTGCTGCATATTACCGATATGGCCTGGAAGCGTGTCAAGCATCCTTCTGAAGTGGTAGAAATCGGTCAGGAAATCGAAGTCAAGGTCCTTAAATTCGATCGTGAGCGCAATCGTGTTTCTCTGGGCCTCAAGCAGTTGGGTGAGGATCCATGGGTAGATCTGACTCGTCGCTATCCGGTTAACAGCCGGCTGTTCGGCAAGGTCACCAACATTACAGACTATGGTTGCTTCGTTGAGATCGAAGATGGTGTTGAAGGCCTGGTTCACGTATCTGAAATGGACTGGACCAACAAGAACGTCAACCCCAACAAGGTTGTTGCCCTGGGTGATGAGGTTGAAGTCATGATCCTGGATATCGACGAGGAGCGTCGTCGTATCTCGCTGGGTATGAAGCAGTGTCAGACCAACCCCTGGGACGATTTTGCATCCAGCTTCAATAAGAATGATGTAGTTAAGGGCGCGATCAAGTCGATTACCGATTTTGGCATCTTCGTCGGTCTTGACGGTGGTATCGATGGCCTGGTGCATCTGTCTGATATCTCCTGGAACACGCCAGGTGAAGAGGCTGTACGCAATTATAAGAAGGGTGAAGAAGTTGAAGCCATCGTCCTGTCTATTGATCCCGAGCGTGAGCGTATCTCACTGGGTATCAAGCAGCTGGATCGTGATCCTTTCTCCAACTTTGTTGCCGAGAATCCTAAAGGCAGTATCGTTAAGGGCACCGTGACTGCAGTCGATGCCAAGGCGGCGACCGTAGCCCTGGTTCCTGAAGACGGGATCGAAGGTACTCTGCGTGCCTCTGAATTGTCACGTGATCGCGTTGAAGATGCACGCACTGTTCTGAAAGAAGGTGATGAGGTCGAGGCCAAGCTGATTGGTGTTGATCGCAAAACCCGTACGATCATGCTGTCTATTAAGGCTAAAGAGTCTGATGAAGAAGCAGCAGTCATGCAGGACTATAGCGCGGGTGAGGGTGCAACTACCTCCCTGGGTGACCTGCTTAAGGAACAGATGGAAAATAAAGACTAAAATCAGGATAATACATAGCCAGGGACGGCTATTTAACTTTGAGGGGAACGGGTATGGCCATGACGAAGTCCGAGCTCATTGACATCCTCGCACGTAAGCAAAGCCATCTTGCGTATAAAGATGTTGAGTTGTCAGTGAAAACCTTACTAGAACAAATGAGTGAGGCCCTTGCGACTGGCGAGCGCATCGAAATTCGTGGTTTTGGCAGTTTTTCACTGCATTTCCGCCCACCCCGTATGGGGCGTAATCCCAAGACGGGTGATTCCGTGCCGTTACCTGGGAAACATGTCCCTCACTTTAAACCCGGCAAGGAATTACGAGAGCGGGTCAATGAAGCTGCGAATAGCAATGTAAAAATAGTCTAACCAGGTCTCCGCCTGGTTTTTATTATGCGTTTTTTTCTTATCGTCATACTATTAGTCCTGGCAGCTGTGTTTGGTATTGTTTTTACCGTTTTCAATGCCGATAAAGTGCCCGTCAATCTGTATTTTTTCAATTTTGATCTGCCATTGGCTACGGTCGTCTTTTTAGCCGTGCTTTTCGGCGCCCTGCTGGGATTCATTATGGCTCTGGGTGTACTGATCAAGAAGCAGGCCGAAATGGTCAAATTGAAAAGGCGCTTTATCTCCCTTGAACAGGAAGTCGATAATCTCAGAAAGATTCCTATCAAGGATACGCATTGATGATGGATCTCATCTGGTTGCTGCTGCCAGTGGCCGCCGCATCGGGATGGGTCGCAGCTAAAAATTCCAGTCTTAAAAAAAACAAAAGCAGGGGAAATCCCTCTTTTCTTTCTGAGCGGTACATCAGGGGCCTGAACTATTTGCTCAATGAGCAACAGGACAAGGCGCTTGAGTTCTTTGTTGAGATGGTGGAGGTGGATTCCGAGACTGTCGAGACGCATCTGGTGTTAGGTAGCCTTTTTCGGCGCAGGGGTGAAGTGGATCGCGCCATACGGATTCACCAGAACCTGATTGCACGGCCCAATCTAGAAAGGCCGCATAAAATCCAGGCATTGCTTGAACTGGGTAAGGACTATATGAAGGCGGGCTTGCTTGATAGGGCTGAAGGCGTCTTCAATGAACTCATTAATCTGGGCTCTGAGACTTCTGAACCTTACAGCCTGCTACGTGATATCTATGTGCAGGAGAGCGAGTGGGAACGCGCCATAGAAACCAGTCGCCAGTTCGAGCGTTTTAGTAAAGAACCCCAGGATGTCATGATCTCGCAATTTTACTGTGAGCTGGCAAAAAAAGAACTGAAGCAGAGTAATACTGCCCAGGCCATTGCCTATGGCAAGAAGGCCGCTAGCCTGGATAAGAGTAATGTTCGTGCCAGTCTCATCCTGGCTGATTGCGCACGCGAGCAAGAGGACTATAAAAAGGCCATTCAGAGTCTTTCACTCGTCATGCAACAGGACCCCCAGTTCTTTCCTGTGATACTGCCCATGGTCAAGGATTGCTTTGCACAACTGGGGAGTCCGGAAGAGCTGGCTAAATTTTTGATCCAGGCAGAGAAAAGCTATGATGGACCGTCTCTAATCAGGGCTCAGACAGATTTTATGATTCAGGCCAATCGGATATCCGATGCGAGGGAGGTCCTGAATGAAATTTTCACAGAGAAAAAATTTACCCCTGAGCTCATACAGAGTTATGCCAGCCTGTTGTCCCTTGATCATTCTGGTAGCTTGCCTGAACCCCTGTTTAAGGTGATTGATACCATGGCCGAACTAGGTGAGGATGAATTCAGTTATCGCTGCCGGCAGTGTGGATTTGAGGCGATGAGTCTTTTCTGGCAATGTCCCAGCTGTCACGGTTGGAATACCGTATACCCCATCGACGAATGGATGATACATCATAGAGAGCTTCAATGAATCTTCATGACCCCAAGACCATAGTGGCCCTGGACTTTCCGGGCAGTCAGCAGGCGTTTGAGTTTGTAGAAATGCTGGATCCCTCATTATGCAAACTCAAGGTTGGTTTCGAACTGTTTGTCGCAGAAGGTCCGGGCTTCGTCGAGACCCTGGTAGGCAAGGGATACGATGTCTTTCTGGATCTAAAGTTTCATGACATTCCCAATACTGTGGCCTCGGCCTGCAGGGTGGCATCTGGACTCGGGGTCTGGATGATCAATGTCCACGCCTTTGGGGGGAGGCGAATGATGGAGGCAGCCAGAGAGGCAGTGGCAAACGATAGCCATCCCATCAAGTTGATTGCTGTCACCGTCCTGACCTCCATGGATGATGAAGATATTAAGTCACTTCAGGTTCAGGCAACTGCCAGAGATCAGGCCCTGCATCTGTCTCACCTGGCCTACCAATCAGGGCTTGATGGTGTAGTTTGTTCGGCCCAGGAGGCGCAGGCTATGAAGGACCTGAATGGCCTGGGTTTTCTTACGGTGACCCCTGGGATTCGGCCAAAAGGCAGTGATCAGGGAGATCAGAAACGTATCGTGACTCCTGAGGATGCCTTCTTGATGGGCGCTGATTATCTCGTGATGGGGCGACCTGTAACCTCTGCAGCTGATCCCGTCGCGGTATTAAAAGAGGTCGCAACTTTTAGTTGATCTTGCTCTGTGGGCTATTAGGTGTTGATTCGGGGTCTTGAAATATAATTATGCTGTTGACAGCCTTATCGTGTCTGCTATTCTTATCGACGATACAAGGAAAGGACCTTGTAGGGATAGCAATCAAAGCCATGGAATCAAGGAGAGGCTATGAAAATCAAAGTACTTGTCATTTCTTTTTTGTTCTTTTTACTCACCGCTGTTGCCTTTGCAGAGCCTGTTAACATTAATACCGCAGACGCCGAAACCATTGCCAGCAGTTTGAATGGCATAGGTGAAAGTAAGGCGCGTGCCATCGTTTCCTATCGTGAAACGCATGGTAATTTTAAGACGGTCTATGATCTTGCCAATGTCAAAGGTATCGGTGAAAAGACGATTGAGAAAAACTTCGATAATATCCGTCTGGATTAGACTGACACAAAAAAGTCGGTCTCAGCGGTTTAACCGTTGATTTGAATAAGGTA
This sequence comes from Thiotrichales bacterium, assembly GCA_024762895.1. GTDB lineage: Bacteria > Pseudomonadota > Gammaproteobacteria > J044 > J044 > JANTGN01. The sequence continues at coordinate 11,900 of JANTGN010000030.1, read as the reverse complement.
GCCTATGGTTACCTTATTTTTTTTCAGGTTTCATACAATATATCTATGACTCAAAAACAAGTTCGAAAGTGTGTATTTCCCGTGGCGGGCATGGGTACCCGGTTTCTTCCAGCAACCAAGGCCAACCCCAAAGAAATGCTGCCGATTGTGGATAAACCACTGATTCAATATGCCGCAGAAGAGGCCGAGGCTGCAGGTATTGATACCATGATCTTTGTCACGGGCCGTAATAAGCGGTCTATACCCGACCACTTCGACAAGGCCTATGAACTCGAGGCTGAACTTGAGGCGCGTGGTAAGGAGGCCCTGTTGAAAAAGGTCCAGGATATCCTGCCACCTAACATCACCTGTGTCTATCTGAGACAATCTGAGGCCCTGGGTCTGGGGCATGCCATTAACTGTGCACGCCCAGTGGTTGGCGATGAACCCTTTGCCGTCATTCTCGCTGATGACCTGGTCGATAATAATGATGGAAAGAACAGCCTGAGTCAGATGCTGGATATCTATAACGATACGGGTAGCTCGGTTCTGGGTGTTGAACGAGTGCCTATGGAAGAGACCTATAAATATGGTGTTGTAGGTGGAGAGCAGGTCAGGGATCGTCTGTGGAAGGCCTCGGAGATTGTTGAAAAGCCAGCCCCCGAGGATGCGCCATCGAATATCTCGGTGGTAGGCCGTTACATCCTGACGTCTGGTATCTTCGATATGATCGACAAGGCGGGCCGTGGAGTTGGGGGCGAGTATCAGATCACGGATGCCATTGCCCTGCTGATGAAAGATGAACCCGTCTATGCCTATGAGTTTGAAGGCAAGCGTTACGATTGTGGCAGTAAATTAGGCTATCTTGAGGCAACTGTCGAATATGGATTAAATCATGATGAACTGGGCAAGGAGTTCAGGTCTTATCTCAAGACCCTTTCATCAAAGATCTAGGCCTGTTTGATTCGGCGTTCTACCGTAAAAGGTGTCAGGCCCACCTCCAGAATATCGATATGGATGTCTTCAATCTGGCTGATATTTTTTACCGTTTCCTGTCCGGGTTGGCCAAAACCACCTTCAAGTATATCGCCTGGGTCGATATCATAATTGTCAAGTAGTTTGATAATGCAAAACCCCTGATCGGTCTGTGTGGCAATCAGGCCCTTGGCCTCATTGACCAGTGTAACGACGGCTTTCATTGTGAGTTTGTCCTGAGTCTGTTATGGCAGGATAAATAAGCAACCAGGATTATATGGTCATCGGGCGATAGAGCAAATATAAAAGCCAGTGTAATATACACTGGCTTTTATATGTTTGGCTCCCCGGGACGGGCTCGAACCGCCGACCTAGTGATTAACAGTCACCCGCTCTACCAACTGAGCTACCGGGGAATATTGAGGGCCGTGATACTACTTGGAGTCGGCTCTCGGGTCAATAGTTGAGGGCTATTTCTTTACCGCCGTCCTGATTCTTTGTAGTGCCTTTTCCAGGTTCTCCATACTGGTAGCAAATGACAGTCGTATATGGCCCTGAAGGCCGAAGGCTGAGCCCGGGACCAGGGCAACGCCCGCCTCATTAAGCAGGTATTCGCTAAGCGCCGTGTCATCGGCGAGGCCAAGCTCACTGATTACTCGGGTAACGTCGGGAAAGCTATAGAAAGTCCCATCAGAAGGTAAGCACTGTATACCTTCGATGTCATTGAGACTGTCAACGACAAACTGGTGTCTTTGCTCAAAGGCAGAGAGCATTTCTGTAATACAGCTCTGGTCTCCATTGAGGGCCTCGACAGAGGCGGCCTGTGATATAGATGCCGGGTTTGAAGTGCTTTGTGACTGCACCTTTTTCATTGCCTTGATCAGAGATGCAGGGCCGCCGGCATAGCCAATACGCCAGCCCGTCATGGAATAGGCCTTGGATACTCCATTAAGGACGATGGTTCGATCATACAGCTCCGGGCAGGCGTTCAATATGTTTACAAAGGACCGTCCACCAAACAAGATGTGTTCGTACATATCATCAGTGGCCACCAGAACCTTGGGATGTCTTAACAATACTGCCCCAAGGGCAGCGAGTTCCTCGGTGCTGTAGGCTACACCCGTAGGGTTAGAGGGGCTGTTGATGACAAACAGGCGTGTCCGCTCGGTAATGGCCGCTTCCAGTTGGGCGGGGGTGATTTTGAATCCCTGGCTCTGGGGGGCGGCAACGATAACGGGTTGCCCATCGGCCAATAACACCATATCGGGATAAGAGACCCAGTAGGGGGCAGGGATGATGACCTCGTCATTCGGGTCTAACAGTGCCTGGCAAAGATTGAAAAAGCTCTGCTTGCCCCCGCTTGATACCAGAATTTGATCGGGGTGATATTCAAACTGATTATCACGCTGAAACTTGTCGATAATGGCCTGTTTGAGTTCAGGGGTGCCGTCTACCGGGGTATACTTCGTCTGACCTGCCTTGATGGCCTCTATGGCTGCTTTTTTGATGTGATCAGGAGTGTCAAAATCAGGCTCGCCAGCACCCAGGCCAATGACGTCTTTACCCTCACTGCGTAGCTTGGCAGCGAGTGCTGTAACGGCAAGGGTGGGAGAGGGTTTGACACGTTGAACTCTCGAAGACAGTTTAATATCCACCTTAAGGGATCCCCACAAACAAGGTCAGGTCAACATATTTCCGTTTAGGAGTTGATACAATTCAAACAGTGATGATACTGAATAGAACTAATCACTACCCAGAACAATCATACTGCATGTTTCATCAGGAAATAAGCCCGTGAGTGACCAATTTAAGCTTGTTACAGACTATCAGCCAGCGGGTGATCAACCAAATGCCATTGCCCAGCTGACCGAGGGTCTTGGTGACGGGCTTGCCTACCAGACCCTTCTGGGTGTGACGGGTTCCGGCAAGACCTTCACAATTGCCAATGTAATCCAGCAATGTCAACGACCCACCATCATACTGGCGCCAAATAAAACACTGGCGGCACAACTCTATGGTGAAATGAAGGAGTTCTTCCCGGAAAATGCCGTTGAATATTTCGTTTCTTATTATGACTACTACCAGCCAGAGGCCTATGTGCCGGCATCGGATACCTTCATCGACAAGGACGCGTCGGTCAATGACCATATTGAACAGATGCGATTGTCTGCGACCAAGGCCTTGCTGGAGCGGCGCGACACGATCATCGTCGCCTCAGTTTCATCTATCTATGGACTGGGTGATCCCCGTTCATATCTGAATATGGTCCTGCATCTTGATCGTGGCGATCGAATCGACCAGCGCCAGTTGCTCAGGCGTCTCGCGGAGCTGCAATACACACGGAATGATATCGACCTGTCGCGTGGTACCTATCGTGTGCGGGGCGAGGTCATAGATATATTCCCGGCCGAGTCGGACCGCGAGGCGGTCAGGGTGGAGCTGTTTGATGATGAAATCGAGCAACTGAGTTATTTTGACCCCCTGACAGGTGAAGTCATGAAACGGGTACCTCGTCTGACGATCTACCCCAAGACCCATTACGTCACGCCACGCGAGACCCTGCTCAAGGCGCTGGACGGAATCAAGGACGAGCTGCGTGAGCGGCTGGGTGAACTTAGAGAGCATGAGAAACTGGTCGAGGCCCAGCGTCTGGAGCAACGCACGACCTATGATATGGAAATGATTCGTGAACTGGGATATTGCTCGGGGATTGAGAATTACTCGCGTTATTTATCAGGGCGCAAGCCTGGTGAGCCGCCACCCTGTTTTCTGGATTATCTGCCCGATGATGCCCTGCTGGTTATTGATGAAAGTCATGTCACGGTGCCGCAGCTCGGAGCGATGTATAAGGGAGATCGTTCTCGTAAGAGTACCCTGGTTGAATACGGTTTTCGCCTGCCTTCGGCGATGGATAACCGTCCTCTGCAATTCGAAGAGTTTGAACGAATTGCGCCACAAGCCATTTTTGTCTCGGCCACACCCGGGCCTTATGAAGAGGAGCATGCAGATCAGGTAGTCGAGCAGGTGGTGCGTCCTACTGGTCTGGTCGACCCGGAGGTCGAGGTGCGCCCGGTATCGACCCAGGTCGATGATGTCCTGTCTGAAATCAACCTGCGCGTGGATAAAGGTGAGCGGGTGCTGATCACCACGCTGACCAAGCGTATGTCAGAAGACCTGACGGAATATCTACTCGAACATGGGGTCAGGGTGCGTTATCTTCATTCGGATATTGATACGGTAGAGCGGGTAGAGATTATTCGTGATCTACGGCTGGGCGAGTTCGATGTCCTGGTTGGCATCAACCTGTTACGCGAAGGGCTGGATATACCAGAGGTCTCCTTGGTTGCCATATTAGATGCCGACAAGGAAGGATTCCTGAGATCTGAGCGCTCACTGATTCAGACCATTGGGCGAGCTGCTCGTAATCTACACGGCAAGGCTATTTTGTATGCGGACAGCATAACGGGGTCCATGAAACGAGCGATGGATGAAACCAGTCGGCGCCGTGCCAAGCAGGTGGCCTTCAATGAGGCGCATGGAATTACCCCTAGGGGTGTGCAGAAAAAAATCGCGGATATCATGGAGGGCGCCTATGCCAGTAGTTCCGCCGCGGCACCCAGGCGTTTTGCCAAGGTGGCAGAAGAGACCCTGGAGTATGCAGATATCACTCCCAGTGAGGCTGAGAAGAAAATCGAGCTTATGGAAAAACAAATGCTGGAACATGCTCGAAATCTGGAATTTGAAGATGCTGCCAGGCTGAGGGATCAGATTCAGTCCCTGCGCGAGCATGTATTCGTAGAAGCCCTTTAATCATTTTTTCAGTAGAGCAGGGTCAGGCACTTGATTCCTTAGTCATTAGTATGCTACTTTCTCGCGCTTTCTGCAGGCGCGTAGCTCAGTTGGTTAGAGCACCACCTTGACATGGTGGGGGTCGTTGGTTCGAATCCAATCGCGCCTACCAAATAAAAAAAAGCCCCGCTCAGCGGGGCTTTTTGTTTTTTTGGTATGTTCAAGCGGCTTCAGGCCTGGTGGAAGGCTTCAAACCTCTTAATCATGGCTGCCGGATATTTTTTCTTGTTTTCCTTGGTCAGGACGAATACGACGGTTTCTCCAGCCGGGCCAGAACCTATTTGTGTCAGACGGTAGGCGGCCTCACCCGTAGCTCTAAAGGTTTTAACTTCTTCCCAATTGTCGAAGACATAGATTCGACCCTCTTTTCGGATCTCGGCATAAAAGTCATCCTGACTGCCTTCAAGACGACCTTCTACCATATCGATGGATGGGATGCCGGAGGTTTTTTTCTTGTCTTTCTTGGTCAGCCCGTAAACCACGGTCTCGCCATTAGGGCCAGTGCCTATAAAGGTCTTGCGGTAGGCGGTTTCACCCAGGGCAACAAAGTCCATGTAGGTCTCGGCATCATAGAAGATATGAATACGACCATCCTGATGGACTTCATAATAATCATTGTTATCTACGGTTGTGGCCCTTTGTGCAGAGGTAGTGTTCTGGGTGTACTGTGTTTCAGTAGAGGCGCATCCAGCAAACAGGGTGGTTGCGACGATTATGATGGACAGCTTTTTTAGCATCGGATACTCCAAGACTTAAACAGGCAATTAATGAAGTGGCACATGTTCTTAAAGCCATGTTTCAAATCGATGTCATTTGCATAACACTTCGGTTTCATTGAGGTTGGTGACAGCGGATGATTTGACGGGTCATTCCTGTGCTTGTATGATCGCTCGCCTTCCTTGATCTAACATCTTGATTTTTGGATGATTGAATGTCATCTGAGGCTTACTCAGATATAATCTAAGGTTCAGGCTGTTCTCGAATAATCCTTAATGTTATTTCGCAATGCATTGAATTATCTGAGAAAAGCGATTACCAGTCCGAGGCAAATTTATGCCCGACCATGAAATTTACTGTAACAAGTGGCCTCTCGTATGGGTCACCACTGGAGCTAAGCATGCCAACTATTACCCTTCCTGATGGATCTCAGCGTCAATTCGATCATGCGGTCACCGTAGCAGACGTGGCAGCCGATATCGGCCCCGGCCTGGCCAAGGCCGCCCTGGCGGGAAAGATCGATGGATCTCTGGTTGATACCAGTTATCTGATCGACTGGGATACCGACCTCAGTATTATCACCAGCAGGGACGATGAGGGGCTTGAAGTCATTCGGCATTCTACCGCCCATCTGATGGCACAGGCGGTAAAGGAACTGTTTCCTGATGCCCAGGTGACCATTGGCCCGGTCATCGAGAACGGGTTTTATTACGATTTTGATTATGAAAGACCATTCACGGAAGAGGACCTTGAGGCCATCGAAAAAAAGATGTCTGAACTGGTCAAGCAGGATATCGTTGTTGAACGCAGTGTAATGTCTCGTGATGAGGCCGTGGCTTTCTTTCGTGACATGGGTGAAGAATACAAGGCCGAGATCATCGAGAGTATCCCTGCCAATGAGGAGCTTTCACTCTATCGACAGGGCGATTTCATCGACCTGTGCCGTGGCCCTCATGTGCCAAGTACAGGAAAGATTCAGGCCTTTAAGTTGATGAAGGTGGCCGGTGCCTACTGGCGTGGTGACTCGAATAACAAGATGCTTACAAGGGTCTACGGAACGGCCTGGCCTGACAAGAAGCAGCTCAAGGCCTACCTGAGACGTCTTGAAGAGGCCGAGAAACGTGATCATCGCCGTATCGGCAAGATCATGGATCTGTTTCATACCCAGGAAGAGGCGCCCGGGATGGTGTTCTGGCACGATAAGGGCTGGAGTATTTATCAGACCATCGAGCAGTATATCCGCAGGACCCTGCAGCAGCATGACTACCAGGAGGTGCGTACACCTCAGCTGGTCGATCGCAGCCTGTGGGAGAAATCCGGTCACTGGGACAAGTTCGGTGACATGATATTCACAACCCATTCCGAAAACAGGGACTACGCCGTCAAGCCGATGAACTGCCCCTGCCATGTTCAGATCTATAACCAGGGTCTCAAGAGTTATCGCGATCTGCCTCTGCGTATGGCCGAGTTTGGTTCCTGTCATCGTAACGAGCCTTCGGGTACCCTGCATGGCCTGATGCGTGTTCGTAACTTTGTTCAGGACGATGCGCATATCTTCTGCACCGAAGATCAAATCCAGGAGGAGGTCTCGGCCTTTATCGATCTGGTCTTCCAGGTCTATAAGGACTTTGGTTTTGAGGACGTCATAGTGGCCCTGTCCACGCGTCCGGATAAACGTGTGGGAGAGGATGCCCTCTGGGATAAGGCCGAGAAGGCCCTGGAAGTTGCATTGGACAATAAGGGGCTGGACTGGACGCTGCAGCCGGGTGAAGGCGCCTTCTATGGTCCCAAGATTGAGTTTGCGTTAAAAGACTGTCTGGATCGTGTCTGGCAGTGTGGCACCATACAGGTCGATTTTTCCATGCCGGGTCGTCTGGATGCCGAGTACGTGGGAGAGGATGGGAACCGCCATGTGCCCGTTATGCTCCATCGCGCCATACTGGGTTCACTCGAGCGTTTCATTGGTATCCTGATCGAGCACTATGAGGGTAAATTGCCACTCTGGCTGACTCCGGTACAGGCCGTGATCATGACAATTACCGATCGCCAGGACGAATTTGCTCAAAAACTTGAAGAAAGCCTGAAAAAACATGGGTTAAGGGTCATTACTGACTTGAGAAATGAGAAAATAGGCTTTAAAATTCGCGAGCACACAATTCATCGTGTTCCCTATCTGTTAGTGATCGGGGACCGCGAGGCAGAAACGAATACTGTGGCCGTGAGAACACGATCGGGTGAGGACCTGGGTACGCTCTCTGTTGATGAGCTTGCTCAGCGCCTCTCGGAAGAGGTCGTCAATCACGGCCATGCTGTTTTGGAGGGTTAACAGATTAGTTCCACAAAAAAGAATCGCCTGAATGAAGAGATTGCCGTACCTGTTGTACGCCTGATCGATAAGGATGGTGAAAACCGTGGGGAGGTCTCTATTAAAGAGGCCCTGGCGGAAGCAGAAGAGGCCAATCTCGACCTGGTCGAGATCGTGCCCAATGCGACGCCACCTGTATGCCGTATTATGGACTTCGGTAAGTTCAGATTTGAAGAAAGTAAGAAGGCACAGGCTAACCGAAAGAAACAGAAACAGATCCAGCTAAAGGAAATTAAATTCCGTCCTGGCACGGAAGAAGCGGATTACCAGATCAAGATGCGTAATTTGCGCAAATTTCTGGAACAGGGCAACAAGGGAAAGGTCACCATACGATTCCGTGGGCGCGAGATGGCCCATAGGGAACTGGGTGCAGAGTTGCTAAACCGCGTCGAGACCGACCTGGAAGATATCGGTGTCGTCGAGCAAAGGCCCAAGATGGAAGGCCGACAAATGATTATGGTCCTGGCGCCTAAGAAAAAGGCCTAGGTTAAATTTGCCTGTCCCAGGGACGCATTCTCCTGGTCAGGCCTGAAGATTGGAGAAAAGTAATGCCTAAGATTAAGAGCCTGCGCGGCGCTTCTAAGCGTTTTCGCCGTACTGCCTCTGGCGGTTACAAGCGTCATCAATCCCATCGTAGTCATATTCTGACTAAGAAAAGTACCAAGCGTAAGCGTCAGCTGCGTGCAGCCACTGAGGTGCATGCCAACGACGTAAAGCTGGTCCGTCAGATGCTGCCCTACAGTTAAGGAGGATTGAACGATGCCAAGAGTTAAACGTGGTGTAACGGCACATGCCCGTCACAAGAAAGTTATCAAGAAGGCCAAGGGTTATTACGGTCGTCGCAAAAATGTGTTTCGCGTAGCTAAGCAGGCGGTTACCAAGGCGGGGCAGTATGCCTACCGTGATCGTCGCCAGCGTAAACGTCAGTTCCGCGCCCTCTGGATTGCGCGTATCAATGCCGCTGCTCGTGAGTTTGGTCTGTCTTACAGTCGTATGATCGATGGCATGAACAAGGCATCGATCGAGGTCGATCGTAAGGTACTGGCCGATCTGGCTGTGCATGATCTGGCTGCCTTTGGCAAGATCGCTGAGCAGGCCAAGGCCGCCCTGGCTAAGTAATATCCCATGCTCCCGGCACTTCAGTGTCGGAGCAGGCTGTAAAAAAGGGGAAGGCCATTGGCCTTTCCCTTTTTGTTTCTGATGAGGTTAAGGTAATCCATGCAGGATCTCGAACATATGATCAGTGAGGCGGAGGCGGCGATCGATAAGGCCGACTCACTGGCCGACCTGGACCAGCTGCGCGTCCGTTATCTGGGCAAAAAAGGCGATTTAACCAATCTGCTCAAGGGGCTGGGAAAGTTGCCGGCTGAGGAGCGCCCTGAGGCCGGGCAGGCCATCAATAAGGCCAAGCAGGCCCTGAATCAACGGATAGAGGCGCGACGCGAACTGCTGGAGTCTGAAGCGGTCAGCGCCAGATTGCATTCTGAGGCTGTCGACGTGACCTTGCCGGGACGACGTCAGAGCCCTGGAGGCTTGCACCCCGTAACCCGAACGGTCCAGAGAATATCTAACTTGTGGGCCCAGTTGGGTTTTACCGTCGCGGAAGGCCCGGAAATCGAAGATGATTATCATAATTTCGAGGCCCTGAATATTCCGGCACATCATCCGGCAAGGGCCATGCACGACACCTTCTATTTTGATGCAAACCGCCTGCTGCGGACTCATACCTCACCAGTGCAGGTCCGTGTGATGGAGTCCCAGAAGCCTCCGTTACGTGTCATTGCTCCGGGTCGTGTCTATCGCTGTGACTCGGATCTCACTCATAGTCCGATGTTTCACCAGGTAGAAGGCCTGGTGGTTGATGAACAGGTCAGTTTTGCCGACCTTAAGGGTGCGCTGGATCAGTTTCTGCAGGCCTACTTCGAACAGGATGATCTCAAGACCCGTTTTCGTCCCTCTTATTTCCCATTCACTGAGCCATCTGCCGAGGTGGATATTCAGTGTGTGATGTGTGGTGGTGATGGTTGTCGTGTCTGTAGTCATACCGGTTGGCTCGAGGTCATGGGCTGCGGCATGGTGCATCCCGAGGTGTTCCGGCATGCCGGTATCGATACCGAACAATATACCGGTTATGCCTTTGGCCTGGGTGTGGAGCGCCTGGCCATGCTTCGATATGGTGTGAATGACCTGCGCCTGTTTTTTGAAAATGATTTGAAATTTTTACGTCAGTTCGGCGCCAGCTGAAGACGTATCTCAGGGTGTAAATCAAAACGATGAAACTTAGTGATCACTGGTTGCGTGAATGGGTTAATCCGGATCTGAGCCCGGAAGAACTGGGGCACACTCTGACCATGGCGGGGCTGGAGCTGGATTCCCTGGAATTGGCTGCAACCGCTTATACCGGCGTTGTGGTGGGTAAGATCAAGTCGGTTAAGGCCCATCCTGACGCCGACAAATTACGTGTATGCCAGGTCGATGATGGTAGCGGTACGGAATTACAGGTAGTCTGCGGAGCCCCAAATGCGGCTGCCGGAATGCTGGTGCCCTTTGCACAGGTCGGTGCTCAGCTCCCCGGCGGTCTCATGATCAAGAAGGCCAGGCTCAGGGGTGTCGAGTCGTTTGGTATGCTGTGTTCAGCAAAAGAGGTGGGTTTGGCGGAGAGTTCAGAGGGCCTGATGGCGCTGCCGAAAGACGCACCACTAGGAGAAGATTTCAGGCAATGGCTGGATCTGGATGATCAGGTCTATGATATTGATCTGACCCCAAACCGTGCCGATTGTCTGAGCGTGGTGGGTATTGCGCGTGAAACGGCATTGCTGACTGCGGCCCCTTTGGAAGAGATCGAGGTAGTGGCAGTTGCTGCAAGCTGTGAGGATCGATTCACTGTCTCTGTTGAAGACCTGGTTGCCTGTCCAAGATATGTGGGGCGGGTAATCCGGGACGTCAATGTGCAGTCCTCGACGCCACTATGGATGCAGGAACGCCTGCGCCGTAGCGGCATTCGTAGCATTAATCCCGTAGTCGATATCACCAATTACGTGATGCTGGAACTGGGGCAGCCGATGCATGCCTTTGATCTGCAGAAATTGTCTAACCGGATCATCGTCAGGCAGGCCATAGCCGCTGAAAAACTGGTGCTGCTGGATGGTCAGGAGATAGAGCTCAAATCGGGTAGTCTTGTCATTGCTGATGATCAGGGACCATTGGCCCTGGCAGGCGTCATGGGTGGAGAGTCGAGCTCGGTTGTTGCTGAGAGTCGGGATATCTTCCTTGAAAGTGCCTTTTTCACACCTGAGGCCATAGCCGGCAGGGCGCGTCAGTATGGACTGCATACCGATTCCTCACATCGCTTCGAGCGTGGCGTTGATCCTGAGCTTCAGGCGAGAGCCATCGAGCGCGCCACGCAGTTGATTATCAGCCTCTGCGGTGGCTCAGTCGGTCCTGTTAGTGATATCCGTGCTGAGGGACAAGGGGTGACTGCTACTGCTATTGCGCTTCGTGAGCAGCAGATTCCCAGGGTTCTGGGTGTATCGATCGACCGTGAAGAGGTGCAGGGTATCCTCACGCGTCTGGGTTGCGAGGTCAGTTGTAAGGAGTGGGGCTGGGAGGTTGTCCCACCCAGTTACCGCTTTGATATCGCCATCGAGGTTGATTTAATCGAGGAGGTGGCCCGGGTCTATGGTTATCATCGGATCGAGGGCACATCTCAGACCATGAAAGCCGAGATAGCACGTCAGCCTGAGGACCAGTTGTCCATCGAGCGTCTCCAGAATGCCCTGATTGATATGGGCTATTGGGAGGCCATTACCTTTACTTTTGTCGATCCTGCCATGGAGCGCCTGATGGCACCTGAGGTTTCTCCTGTGAAGCTGGCCAATCCGCTGTCCAGCGAGCTGGCGGTCATGCGGACCACGTTATGGTCGGGATTGTTGAAGGCCATGCAGCATAATTTGAATCGCCAGCAAAATCGCGTCCGCTTATTCGAGACAGGCCTGAACTTCCTGCCGGATGGTAC
>JANTGN010000029.1 GCA_024762895.1 Thiotrichales bacterium | reverse complement strand
GGGGGGGTTGTCCCTCCCTCGGAATAATCGCTAATTAGTTACCGTGGGTTGTTGATTGGCAGGATAATAAAGAAAGATACTGGCCCCCAGAGGCCAGTCAGTCTCATCGACCACCCACACAGTCCATTTACCGGTCATGGATGGATCGAGTTCCTTTCTTGAGTTGACGCGCCATCTGGGTCCATTTACGGCAAAAACGACTTCAGACATCACCTCGCCATTATAGACCCAGAGGTGGCGTATCGTTCTCCCTTCGAGATGGCGTATATCCGTAAAAAAGAAGATCTCGGTATGACTGTTATCCAGGGCTACAATCTGGTTGGTGGGTTCACGGTTAACGATCTCGGTAGTGAACTGAGCCCTGGCGATTCTTGCATTCTCCGGGAGAGGGGGGGCGTCGGCCGCCATAAGATTTTGTTGCAGCAGTAAGATTGCCAGAAAAAGGGCATAACGACTGAGGATTTGCATATTTTTATCACTATCTTGGGTTATGCTGTTGATTCTAGAACAACTGACCTGTTGGTTTCGAGTCCAGCACCCATGTTTATGGAATTAATGTGAACCATGTTTTGACGAGGAATTCTGTATCAAAGGTGGATCTGAGTGGTACACAATAGTAATGCATTAGGCGAGATTTAGGTACTGGTGGGTAAGGATGAGCAGACAAAGCATGACCATTGAGACCTTGATCGAGGGCGTGGAAGGGCTTGTTTCTTTGCCTCAGGTGGCCGCTAAAGTCACTCAGCTGGTTGATGACCCCCAGAGTAGCGCCTCGGATCTGGGTGAGGTGATCAGTCAGGATCCAGCCCTCGCATTGAGAATACTGCAGCTGGCCAATAGTCCCCTATATGGTATGAGGCAAGAGGTTGATACCATATCCAGGGCCGTCACAATCCTTGGGACCCTTCAGATCAGGGATCTGGTCCTTGCTACCTCTGCGGTAAACAGTTTTGATGGTATACCGAATGATCTCGTGCAGATGGAGGACTTTTGGCGTCATAGTCTGTTCTCTGGTCTGGCGGCACGCACTATCGCCTCCAACAGGCTGGATGGTCGCGAAGAATCCAGTTTTATCGCGGGGCTTTTACACAACGTCGGTAAACTGGTCATCTATCATCGACTACCCGAGGCCGCCGTTCAAAGTATGATGATGATTCTGGATGGTGAGGTGGGCGAACGTTATCTGGCCGAGCGCAGTATCCTGGGGTTTGATCATGCCCAGGTCGGTGGGGCCTTACTGAATCAATGGGGTTTGCCCGAGCATCTTGTCGAGGCGGCAGAATTTCATCACGAACCTGATAAGGCCAGGCACCATCCTGCTGAAGCGGCACTGATCCATGTTGCAAATAGCCTGGCCACGATGGCCCAGATTGATTCTAGCAACCCCGCAGATGTGCCACCCATTAACCCACATAGTCTGGATCTGCTGAAACTATCGTTGAATGATCTGCCTGATATCATCGAGGTCATTCAGCGCGAGATCGTGGATGTTGAGCAGGTCTTACTCGGTGTGGCTTAATGCCTTTTTAAATGCCTGACTCAGTACTCTGGCAGCCTGGTTCCTGTCTCTGGCGCGTTCGTCTCTGAGTATATCCACTAAGGCCAGCATCTCATGCAGTTTGGGGTCATCCAGGGCGGCATCGGGTACCGAGGTATATAAGGGGGAGAAGGCATAGCCCTTGATCTGGCCCTTCGGGTGTGGCCAGACGGGTGGAATATCCTCGGCCTGCCAGGTCTCGCCCATGGTGTGAGGTGCAGCGTGTCCGGTGGGTACCCCAAAGGTGATCTCACCCCGGTCGGGTGGAAAAGCATATTTAATACCGTGAATCAGAAACTCCTCCAGGGCCATGATGATCGGCCTAGGGTTGTCTCCACGTTTGGCTGGCTGGCTCAGCAATCGAGCCCGCATTCCGCGTTTCACGCCGGCATTAATCTCAGACGCACTCATATGAAGTGCATTGGCCAGCTGCACATAGGTCCAGTGATGATTACCGAGTGCGGCCAGCTTCAGGGCGATAAAGATATCCTGGGGTTTGAGTATCATGGCTTTTATTCGTTATTTGCGATTAGAGTATTTAAACCTAATGCGGGGGACATGATCAAGCCTTGGCGCGTTTCCTTTTCTGTTTCTTGTTCAGTTCGAGTTCGCATCGTCTCAGGGCGTCCGCCATTTCGTCTCCCGTCTGGAAACGTTCATTCGGATCCTTTTCCATAGCCTTATTGACTACCCAGCTGAGGCAGGCAGTGAGTTCCCTGCGTATGGTGATGATGTCCTGTTGGCGAGTATTCGTGATCTGATACATGAGGTTGCCCAGTGAATCGGCAACGAATGGTAATTGCCCGGTCAGAAGCTGGTACAGGCTGACGCCCAGTGAGTAGATATCGGTACGTCCATCTACTTTTTCACCCGTGGCCTGCTCGGGCGACATATACGAAGGTGTGCCCAACAGGGTGCCGGTGCGGGTCTTGTTATCATCAATCAGGGAGGCGATACCAAAATCGGTAATCTTTAGGGCCCCGCTATCGTGGTCGTAAATCACATTGGCGGGTTTGACGTCGCGGTGTACCACGCTCTTTCTATGGGCGTAACCCAGGGCCAGAGCAATTTTCTGCCCAATCTGGATGATTTCCGCGATCGGTAGCAGATCGTCTTTCTGGATGAAGTTGTCCATGCTAGAGCCCGGGGCATAATCCATGGCGATATAGGCCAGATCATGCTCCTCGCCGACATCATAAATGGTAATGATGTTGTTATGATCGAGGCGCCCTGAGGCCTCCGCTTCACGATAAAAACGCCATTTCACCTCTTCCAGGTCGCGTCCTTCGAACTCCTGATTGAAGGGCAGGGTCTTGATCGCGACCTTGCGACCGATCTTGGAATCCCTGCCCAGATAGACCGTACCCATGGCGCCTTTGCCAAGCTGGGATTCGATGATATAGCGACCCAGCATGGGGTTCTCAATCCCGGTTTTGTCCAGGAGCAGCGTCTCCTGGTTGGTGGGTGTGGCGATCATCGTGGCCAGGGGGTTATTGGCTGCCGTACCGGCGTCCAGTTTCTGTATACGGTCGCGTATATCCCTGTATTCTTCATCGATACCCACCATGTATTCATAGACTGCCAGGGCTCGCGTAAACAGTCTTTTACGTTCGAAGTCCTGTCCCAGCTGATACAGGGGATCCAGGATGTAGTGATCCTGTGGGCATTTTTTGAATTCACTGAAGGCCTGGTCATATAGCCCCTGGCTATGAAAATTATTCCCCAGTTCACGATGGGCCTCGGCGGCCTCCTGGCGGCTTTCCATGATGGCGACATTGATGTGAAAACGTACCGAGAGCAGGAGATGGCCGGATATGAGAAACAGGGCGGGCAGCACGACCGGGAGCCAGAGCTGTGATGCCAGCAGGACGGCAATTCCGATATTTAAAATAAGAAGAGAAATAATGCCACTAAGCAGCAGGCCACCAGGACGTCCATGCAGGCGCACGGGTAGCAGGATCAGGTATATGGCCAGCAGCAGTATGAGTCCGCGTTGCAGGATATAAAACGTATTTGGCATTTCGATTGATTGACCACCCAGCAGTATGGCCGTGTTATAGGCCGTATTAATCACGGGTGGCACATCGGCGTGGATCGTGCCCAGAAGGCCGGAAACGGCGGTGGTATGGCCAATGAGGATGGTGTAGTCCTTGAAGATACCCTCTTCCAGTTTGCCTCGAAGCAGGTCTGCAATCGAATAGACTGGAATCGGTGGGCGCCCCTCGTGCAGATGGAGTGGATAGGGGTAAAATACATAGTCCGGTCCAGTGCTCAGGGTTCGGTCATCGATACGAACCCCTTCGCCCCGAACGGCCTTAATGTCATCAATAGTCAATCCCTTGCTAAAGGCTGCCAGTAACAGTGGAAAGGATGGATATAGCTGGTCATCGATGTTAAGTAGCAGGGGGGTACCAACGCTCAGATCATCTCTCTGGCTGGCGGGTAATCCACCGATAGCAGTGGCCTCACTCAGTAATGGCGTATAGGGTGGCTTGATACGCAGATATCGATATTGCGCCGGTCCCAGGGTGATTGGGCTGAGCCAGTTGTCCAGGTACCAGTACTCCGGACTGGTGTTTTCTTGAATGACAAAGGAGCTCAGGGACTGTGGGATGGGCTGGTAGGAAAGGCTGCGCTGATAATAAGCGGGTAAAATGACCCGTTGGGCATTAGACAGGCTGAAGGCCAGTTTCTTGTCGGATTCCAGGCGGCCCAGCCAGTATTTGGCGGTTTTCAGTTTTTCTTTGCCTGCGATCAGGTTCTGGCGTTTCTTTTCACGTGCCTTTCTAACAGAGGACTTCTTACTTTTTTTACTCTCGGCCAGGGTCTGCAGGCTCTCATCCAGCTTTTCCTCACCGACCTGAATCTCTTCCAGTATATCCTCCAGGGCGGGGGGGGTCTGGGACTGATCCAGCGGTAAGGCCAGTCCGATCGAGGCAACGTCCTGCTCATTCAGCATTCGGATCGCCCGGCCCAGCCTGTCCCTGGGCCAGGGCCAGGGACCATAGGCCTGCAGGGATTCTTCATCGATGGCAACCACCGCGACCTTGCTGTGTAATGGGGTTTCCGGCATCCATTGCATGGCAAAGCGCAGACCGGATCGTTCCAGCCCCTGAATGCCATTACTCTGACTCAGTATCAGGGTAATCAGAAACAGGATGCCAATAAATACGATATGTCCGGTCCAGAATCTGGAAGAGCGCCAGTTTCTTTTTAATCTTTTCATTATATTTGGTTTCAGAGGACTGCTGCCTTTTTAGCAGTTCTGAGGCTGAATGAAAACTGTCATAAAGGACATGATTGCCTGGCATAAAAAAAGGGCACACCCAGAACGGGTATGCCCTTGTAGGCTATATCTTACAGTTGCCTTAATCAGGCCGCCTGATATTGCTCCTTGGCGGCCTGGGCAGCCTGGGCATCTTCAGCTGAATAAGCAGCGCCAGACCACAGCATTTCATAGGCGATCTCTTCGTTACCATTCTCACAGAGTTCCAGTACCTGCTCGAAGAGGGGCTGGAAGGTGTCGGACTGGTGAGATCTTTCGTGATCCTCAAAGGTGTTCCAGAAGGTGATAATCAGTGCTTCTTTACCTTTCATGGGACTCTCTACGGCCTGCCCGATGGTCGAGCCTTCATTTGAGACCATGCCGCTGTTGAGGGAGACGAAACCACCCACAAATCCGGTCTCGGAATGATAGGTCTTGACGTTCTCGCACAGCATGGCAACACGTTCCTGCAGGTCATCCACGGTGTATTCTGGTTTCAGAATGACGCGGTTAATGGTGACGATACCATCATGGGGGAAATTGTTAATGAGACTCATGGCTACTACCTCCGGCTATTAAATTAGTATTATCTAATATATATACCTTAGTAAAATAATCAACTATTAAATTTGTAGGGGTATTAAGAGCACTAATGATCAGACTTTGAATGGCAAGTAATTGTTGAAAACTCAATTTATTGTGGTTTTGGGACTGAAAACCACAATATCAAGTGTGCTAGAATCTGTTGGTCTTTTGCTGGCCGATCATGAATGGGGCTATCCGATGAAGAAAATATTTGCAGCATTATGCTTAACATTGCTTGGTTCCGGGGTGACTTATGCCGGGGAACTCGATTTTTACCTGAGTGGAGAAAGTCTGCAGGCGGGTTATGCAATCGACACGGGAGCGATTGGTTATGGTGGTGGGAACATCATCTTTGGTGGCTATTACAATACCGATAAGGACTATCAGGGTAATGTCGGTCTCATGGTAGTAGGTACGCCCACTTCGAACCAGCCCTTAACCTATGGTCTGGGTGTCATGGGGTATTTCAGCTTTCTCGATGAACCGGATTCCAAGGTACAGGCCGTGACCCTCGGTGGTCTGTTCAAATACCACATTCCCGCAAAGATGCCGATGGCAATAGGCGCCAGACTGTTTTACGCTCCCGAGGTGACTACCTTTGGTGACGGTCAGGATTTTCTGGATGTGTCGGCCGATTACGAATTCACGATTTTACCCAGTGCCACGCTCTATGTCGGTTATCGGCTGATGCGATCGGATCTGAAAGACTTTGGCAACTACGATATCGAGGACCAGTTCCATATCGGTGCCCGCCTGATGTTCTAAGCACGCCTGGCGCAGTGTCCATGTCTGAGATCAAACGTTTACTGGAGATTATGGCCCGATTGCGCGACCCGCAGGAGGGCTGTCCCTGGGACCGCGAACAGACCTACGCCAGTATTGTCCCTCATACGATAGAAGAGGCCTACGAGGTGGCCGATAGCATCGCCCGTGAAGATTATGAGGAGCTTCGGGATGAACTGGGTGATCTGCTACTACAGGTGATTTTTTATAGCCAGATCGCCACCGAAGAGGGGCGATTCAATTTTGATGATGTCGTTCGAGCGATTAATGAGAAGCTGGTTCGTCGCCACCCTCATGTCTTTTCTGACACCAGTTATACCTCGGAGGCGGAGCGTTCAGAGGCCTGGGAGCGACAAAAGGCACAGGAACGTGATCAGAAGAAGACAGATCAGTCTACCGGCCGCCTGGCAGGTGTCGCTATGGCCCTGCCGGCCCTGACCAGGGCAGTCAAATTACAAAAGCGTGCCGCTCGAGCGGGGTTTGACTGGAAGGAGGTGGGTCCCGTTTTTGAAAAGATCCAGGAAGAGTTGCAAGAAATCCAGGTCGAGATTGATGAAGGTGCAGCCAGGGCACGCCTGGAAGATGAGATGGGGGATATCCTGTTTGCCGTTAGTAATCTGGCTCGACACCTTGAGCTTGAACCGGAAGCCGCCCTGCGCAGTACCAATAGAAAATTTGAACGGCGGTTTGCCCATATGGAGCGGGCCCTCGAATCCGATGGGCGAGCCATGGAGGACTGTAGTCTGGATGAACTGGAGCTGCTCTGGCAGCAGGCCAAGTCAGGTATCTAATTCGATACGCATCGACAGGTCGATGGCCTGGATATGTTTGGTCAGGGCGCCGACAGAAATGAAATCCACGCCTGTGTCTGCCAGTGCTTGTAGTGAATCCAGGGTTACGTTACCCGACACCTCAAGTCTGGCCCGCCCCTGGTTGAGGGAGACGGCTGCTTTAATCTCATCAAGGCTGTAATTATCCAGCATAATGATATCTGCGCCCGCTTCCAGTGCCTCTCCTAACTCCCTGATGTTTTCCGTTTCTACTTCAACGGAAAGCTCGGGGTATCGGCTTTTTCCCTCAAAGACCGCCCTTGTAATGGAGCCGGCCGCGAGGATGTGATTTTCCTTGATGAGAAGGGCATCGAACAGCCCCATGCGGTGATTCTTACCGCCACCGCAGGCCACGGCATATTTTTCGGCAGTACGCAGCCCCGGCAGGGTCTTCCGAGTATCCAGAATTTGAGTTTTTGAGCCGCGAATACGTTCTACATAGCGATGGGTTGAGGTGGCGACGGCCGAGAGGGTTTGTAAAAAATTCAGCGCCGTGCGTTCGACGGTCAGCAGCGAGCGCGCACTTCCCATTATTTGACAGATTCGTGTATCGGCCGACACCGATGCGCCCTCAGCAACCAGCCATTCTATAGTGACCGACGGATCAAACGACTCGAAACAGGCATCAAACCAGGGCTGGCCACAGATGACCGCTTCCTCCCGGCACAGAACAGAGGCTCTGGCCTGACGCGATTCATCGATCAGGCTGGCGGTGACATCACCATTACCGATATCCTCCTGCAGGGCCAGCCTGACGATATCAGGCAGATCTTTCGGCAGGTTCACTGTGTTTGTCCTGCAAACCAGTGACGAGTCAGTTTAAAGACCACAGGGCTTAAGAGAATCAGGGCAATCAGGTTTGGCAGGGCCATGAGTCCATTAAAGGTATCGGCTGCCAACCAGAGTAGTTTAATGTGTTGGTTCTCCCCGGCAGCAATGGCGCCAAGGAAAATGGCAATAATCCAGACCAGACGATAGGGGATAATGATTCTGGTTCCTAACAGATATTCGGCGCAACGTTCCCCGTAATAACTCCAGCCAAGAATAGTCGTAAAGGCAAAGATAATCAGGCCTACACTGACGATCCAGTTACCGCCTGGGATAAGTGAGGCAAAGGCATTGGAGGACAGGGCAGCGCCGGTCTCGCCACTGGTCCAGGTGCCGCTTAATAAAATAACCAGGGCCGTAATGGTGCAGATCACCAGGGTATCGATAAAGGTACCCAGCATGGCGATGGTGCCCTGGCGAACCGGATCATCGGTCTTCGCCGCGGCATGGGCGATGGGGGCACTGCCTAAGCCGGCCTCGTTGGAAAAAACGCCTCGGGCAACACCAAAGCGAATCGCCATCCAGATGGTGGCCCCGGCAAAACCTCCCGTCGCTGCGGTACCAGTAAAGGCATGGTCAATAATGATGACAAGAATAGAAGGGACTTCGGACAGATTCATTCCAATGATCAGGAGGCCACCGATCACGTAGGTAATCCCCATGATGGGGACCAGGAACTGGGCCACCTCGGCGATGCGTTTGATACCACCGATTATGACCAGGCCCGCTAGCGCTGCCATGATGAGGCCGGTGACCTGATTATCAATGCCAAAACTATTATGTACCGCATGGGCCACGGAATTAGACTGAATCGTATTACCAATACCGAATGCGGCCAGCATGCCAAAAAGCGCGAATAGAAAACCCAGCCAGGCCCAGGAACTGCCCAGCCCATTACGTATATAGTACATGGGACCACCGACCTGCTGGTTGAGGGCATCGGTCTCACGATAATGGACGGCCAGCACGGCCTCGGCATACTTGGTCGCCATGCCAAAGGCGGCGGTGACCCACATCCAGAAGATGGCCCCCGGGCCACCTATGGCGATTGCCGTCGCTACCCCTGCGATATTACCCGTACCGATCGTGGCGGACAGGGAGGTCATCAGCGCCTGAAAGGGGGTTATCTGTCCCGTGCCATCTTCTGTTTTTCGACCTTTCCAAAGCTGCCTGAAGGCACCAACGAGATAACGCCAGGGCATAAATTTGAGTGCAATGCTGAGGAAGACACCCACACCAAGAAGCAGGGCCAGCATGATAGGCCCCCAGACAAAGCTGCTGATATCACTGAGTATTGATTCGATAGACATGATGCAAGCATGCCGGATTGGGCCTTAATAAATCAACATGCAAATAAATAATCATTAGGCATTGATCCCACACACAGGCCTCAGTAAGCTTTGCAAAAATAATCATACTGGGGATGGGGTTTGATCAAATCCTTGCGCGCCTTGCTGAGCACGATGGGGGACAGTCTGCGTGACCTGGCGCCGATTATTCTCGTTATAGCTTTTTTTCAGCTGGTAGTCCTGGGGCAACCCATTCCCAATCTGATCGAGATCCTGCTGGGTACCTTCTTTGTTGTGCTGGGACTCACCTTCTTTATCTTTGGTCTGGAGATGGGGCTGTTTCCTTTGGGTGAGAGTATGGCCCAGGCCTTTGCCCGCAAGGGGAGCCTCTTCTGGCTGATTGTCTTTGCCTTTGCCCTGGGGTTTGGCACCACCGTGGCTGAACCCGCGTTGATAGCCGTTTCACAGGAGGCTGCTAATGTCGCGGCTGATGCCGGAATGATCGACACGGATGTGGCTGCCAAGGAATCCTATGCCAATGGTCTGCGTTATACCGTGGCACTCTCGGTTGGCCTGGCGGTCCTGATTGGTGTGATCCGTATCATTCGTGGCTGGCCCATCCATTATTTCATCATCGTCGGCTATATCCTGGTGGTGATCATGACCAGTATTGCGCCAAAAGAAATTATTGGCATTGCCTATGACTCGGGAGGTGTCACCACCTCGACGATAACCGTACCATTGGTGACGGCCCTGGGTGTGGGGCTGGCGTCCAGTATCAAGGGGCGAAATCCGATGATTGATGGCTTTGGTCTGATTGCCTTTGCATCGCTAACGCCGATGATCTTCGTCATGGCCTATGGGATGTTTACACTGTGAACCTGTTACTCGAATCCTTCATAGCCACGGTCAGCGATGTCTGGCCGATTGTCGCGATTATTTTTGGGTTTCAGTTACTGGTCATCAGGCGTTCAATACCCAACCTGAAACGAGTCCTGATCGGTTTTTTTTATGTGCTGGTGGGGCTCACGCTATTCCTGGAAGGTCTGGAGCAGGCATTGTTCCCCCTAGGGCGCCTGATGGCCTCACAACTGACCGATCCCAGCTTCCTGTTTGATGGTGTGGAATCCCTGGCTGCGAGAGTACACTGGGCGGATTATTACTGGGTCTATCTCTTTGCCCTGGCCATTGGCTTCAGTACCACGGTGGCCGAACCCTCCCTGATCGCCGTTGCTATTAAAGCCGAAGAGGTTTCAGGTGGCGCGATATCGGTCTGGGGGCTACGCATTGCCGTGGCCATAGGCGTTGCGATTGGTATAGGCCTGGGTGCCTTTCGTATCGTGACCGGGCTTCCGCTGCATTACTTTATTATCACTGGCTATGTGATTGTGGTCATACAGACCTTTTATGCCCCGCGTATGATAATTCCACTGGCCTATGACTCCGGTGGGGTCACCACCTCAACGGTCACGGTTCCCCTGGTTGCCGCGCTGGGGCTTGGGTTGGCCGAGACCGTACCGGGCCGTAATCCCATTATCGATGGATTTGGGCTCATAGCCTTTGCCAGTTTGTTCCCTATTATGACGGTCATGGCCTATGCTCAGCTTTCTGAGGTCAAGGCCATGCGTCAGTCTCGAAAACGGCATTCTGAGGAGGCCGATGATGAATAGCAATCCTGGAGGCGAATATGCACTTTAAATTAATCATTGCCTTTGTCGATGATGAGGTAACCAATGCTGTA
The DNA here is from genome assembly GCA_024762895.1 of Thiotrichales bacterium. Taxonomy (GTDB): domain Bacteria; phylum Pseudomonadota; class Gammaproteobacteria; order J044; family J044; genus JANTGN01. The sequence goes on along the minus strand of JANTGN010000029.1, from coordinate 7,405 downwards.
ATGGATGCCGCACGCGAGGCTGGGGCCACCGGAGCTACAGTCATTACCAACGCACGAGGCGAGGGGGTAGAGCAGACCAAGACCTTTTTTGGGCTCACCCTGGAAACGCAAAGAGACGTGGTGTTGTTTCTGGTAGAAGAACATCTGAGCAGGCGCATCCTTGAGACCATCAATCGTACCGCTATGCTAGAAGAGAAACCCGGAACCGGTATTGCTATTCAAATTGATGTTGAAGATGCCGTTGGTGTGAGCCATCAGGTGCGTGAACTGACCCAGGTTGTAGAGGAAGAGCTATGACAAAAGCTGATACAAGTGAACAGAAGATCGTTCGAGTTCGTGATGTGATGAAACCCGATTTCGATATGGTGGATGGCATGATGACGGTGCGCGAGGCGCTCGACACCATGAAGCATGTCGAGACCAAGACCCTGATTGTGAATAAGCGTCATGATGATGATGAATACGGTGTTGTTCTGTTATCCGATATTGCGAAAAGTGTCATTGCCAAGGACCGTTCCGCAGAACGAGTCAATGTTTATGAGGTGATGGCAAAACCGGTGATATCCATAAATCCGGAAATGGATATTCGTTATTGTGCACGACTCTTTGAAAACTTTGGTTTGTCACGTGCGCCTGTTATTGAGCATGGAAAGGTCATAGGTATTATCAGCTTCACCGATATGGTCATAAATGGCCTGCTAAATCAGGATTAAATCTGTCGGTTTTTATTCTGATCTGGCAAGGCGGCAACCAGCAAAGATATGGCGTTTGTCCGGGTTGTAAAAGTTTCTGAATGATGGACGCTTAATGATGGGGCGCGTATATCGGCTACCGCCTTTGAGTACAAAGTGCTGGTCGTCGAACCATGCTTGTGAATAGCGGTCATAGGGAAAGGCAATATAGTCCTGGTAGGGTGCAAAGGGGTTTTTACACCATTCCCAGACGATACCGGTTTTCTGTAAGGAGTGGAGTTTTTGCGCGGCTTCCCATTCATGTTCCTGTGGAAGGCGGGCATCGGCATAGCGGGCGAAGGCCTCGGCCTCGTAATAGTTGATGCCATGAACCGGTTCTTCGGGTTTGAGATCACAGGGGCCATCTTCACTCAGGCCATACCACCAGCCACGGGCATCCTGTCGCCAGTGCTCCGGGTGTTGGCACTGGCTTTTTTCTAACCATTCCCAACCAGATGCGGACCAGTATGCCTGCTGTTCGTAACCACCTGCCTCTATAAAGCCCAGGTATTCGGCGTTACTCGCCGGCGTTCGTCTAATGGAATAGGCACAGAGTTCGGGGCTGTGGGCTGGAAGTTCGTTATCAAAGGCCAGGGGCAGGGCGCCACCAATGGGGTAGGTGCATTCCGGCAGGGAAACATAATCATCGGCTGGCGATCGTCCTATGAGCCGCCGGGAGGGGAAAAAGTCATGCCGATGTCGCTGATAGGCGCGTTGTGTTAATACCATCAGCATTGTTTCGTAGTGTTGCGCATGATGCTGTATCAGAAAAAATGGCAGGTAGTCATTATCCAGGAGTTTATTTTCTGCTAGCGGCTCCGCCATGCCACTTAATAAAAGCAGATTCTGTTCGTGGTCTTCCAGGGTTTGCCTCAGGAGTGTTTCCTTGTCGGGAAGCCTGCCACCACGCTCGGGTTTGGGACTGTTTTCAGGAATGTACAGATCCTTAAGATGAGCGGTCTTGCTGTCATCGCCCTGAATACCTTCTCTGAGCCAGTAGTTTTCTATGTAGCAGCAATGTCCCAGGTGCCAGCCGAGAGGGGAAAGATCATCATGGTACTGTGTTCTCAGCTCCTCTTCTTCCAGCAGCAGGGCCAGGGAACGTAATCGATTATGCACACCCCGTAACTGGGCTAGGGTGGTTAGACGGGTGCTCATGATGGTTACAGGGCCCTTAGTTCCGGTGTGTGATCTGGCCTGATAGACAGAATATGGGATTCAGGGACTGGATGCCAGGTCTCATCAGGATGTAAGGGTTCTGAGGCGATAAGCTGAGCACCACCAGGGAAGTTGGTATCTTCAGTCGTGTAATACAGGCTTGGGGCCTCATCATTGATGGCATACCGGCAGACAGCAATGGACCTGCCATCGCTTATTGCAAGATTCAGTAATGCCTTTTGTTGCTCAATATGGGTATTCAGCCATTCAAGACTATGGCTAAGCAGGTCGGGCAGGCTCGAGCTCGGGTGTTGCTTTGCAAGCCATCTTGTCAGGGCAAACAGATATTCCGAATCGGTGTTGCCCTGAATGTCGTTGTGTATCTCGTGGGGCAATTGATGCAGTAACTGGGTGCGGATTGACTGGTTAAAGTCCTCAATATAGCCATTATGCATAAATACATACTGCGCGTTCCGAAAGGGTTGAGTATTGGCCGTGTGATTACCAAAGCCCTCGGAGGCGCTGCGAATGAAGGCCATCCATAGGTCAGAACTTAAGCCGGCGGCCAGTTCATGCAGATTTGGGTCGGCCCAGATGGGTTCGGAATAAACATAACGTAGCGGTTTTCCGTCATTATTGAACCAGGCGTATCCATAGCCATCGGCGTTCAGTTTGGCATACTTAAGCTCCCGTGGCTGCCAGGATTGTTTCAGCAGGCTATGCTCTGGGAGGGTCAGTAAGGACCGGAGCTTGATCTCAGGTCCAAGATAGGCGGCAATTCGACACATTACAGTATTCTGTTAATAGTCATGTGTTGTGATGTTAACCTTTATTCAAATGTATGCCTATGGAGGGCGGTGATGAGCGAACAGGAATTACCCTACGATTTCCAGGTGGTGTCCCCGGCGCGTCCCGTGGCATCTATCGCCGAAGATGCTCAGAAGGGGCTCTTTGACCGGCCCCGTAGTCTGCCACCCAAATACTTTTATGATGATCGGGGGTCTCGGTTATTTGATCAGATCTGTGATACCAAAGAATATTACCCGACACGTACAGAGGCCGCTTTGCTGCAGCGCTATGCCCAGGGCATTATTGATCTGGTCAGGCCGTGCCATATCCTGGAGTTTGGCAGCGGTACCTCACGTAAGACCCGGTACCTTCTCGATGCAAGTCATGGCCTGCAGGAACCCGTTTGTTACTGGCCCTTCGACATTTGTTCGACCCTGTTACACGATGTCGCCATGGATCTGTTGCACGAATACCCGGGATTAGGGGTCAGAGCACAGTGTGGAGACTTTACCGCAGGTATCGATCATCTCCCTCAGCCGCCTGATCGCTGTCTGTATCTGTTCCTGGGTGGGACCATTGGAAATTTCGATCACCAGCAGGCCCGAGGCTTTTTATCGGAGGTGTCGGCGCATATGCAGCCGGGCGATGCCCTGTTACTGGGGGCCGACCGGGTTAAGGACCATCTGGTCCTGCATGATGCCTACAATGATGCCGAAGGCCTGACGGCGGCATTTAATCTCAATGTACTGTCCGTCCTTAATGAAGAACTGGGGGCCGATTTTGAACCGGACCAGTTTGATCATCGTGCCCAATACAATGCCGGCCAGCAGCAGATCGAGATGCATCTCATTGCCCGATCTGAGCAATCGGTCTATTTCAGCCATCTGGACCAAACTCTACAGATGCGAGCCAATGAAGGGATTTTGACGGAAATTAGTCGCAAGTTCAGGCCAGAAGACCTGCAGCAACTCCTGCAAGAAGCAGGACTCAGGCAGGAGGCGCATTTTCAGCCCGATAATGGCTGGTTTTCTCTGGTGCTGGCAAGAAAGGCGGCTGCAGGGCACTAATTTGGGACTTAATTATTGCGTTTTTCTAACACTGATTTGCCTGTCACAAAGCTGTAACATGGGTTGTTTCTAATAGCGGCACTCATTAACGAGGAACAGTGATGAGCGGGAAAAATATTCTCATTATTGAAGACGAAGCCGCCATTCGTGAAATGGTTAGTTTTGCCCTGGGCAAGGCCGGGTTTAACCTGCGCGAGGCTTCTGATGCCGCCGAGGCAGAAGAACTGATGGCCGAGCAACTGCCCGATCTGATACTGCTGGACTGGATGTTGCCAGGGATGAGCGGAATTGAGCTTGCCCGCCGATTCAAAAGGGACGAATATTCCCGTCAGGTACCCATCATCATGCTCACGGCCCGTAGTGAGGAAGATGACCGTGTGGGTGGCCTGGAGGCCGGAGCCGATGACTATGTGACCAAGCCCTTCTCGCCTCGAGAGCTCGTAGCCCGTATCAAGGCGGTGCTACGTCGTGCTCAGCCAGAAGGGGAGGGCGAGATGCTGGAGGCGGATGGCCTGGTGCTTGATGCTGCCAGTCACCGGGTCTCTGTTGAAGGAAAATCACTGGATCTGGGGCCAACCGAATACCGCTTATTGAAACATTTCATGTCCCATGCCGAACGGGTCTTTAGCCGTGGCCAGCTACTGGATGCCGTGTGGGGACGTAACAGTTTTGTGGAAGAACGCACCGTGGATGTGCATATTCTCAGGCTGCGTAAGGTCTTAGGCCTTCATGGCAGGGATCGGCTGGTGCAAACAGTCAGGGGTGCGGGCTATCGATTCTCGGCCCAGTAGGACCGCGCATCTGTTGAGCGACAGCCGCCGTTTTGCACGTTACAATCTTCAAACATGATCAGAATCTGGCTCTATGAATTAGGGCGTTTAGTCGCCTTTATACTGCCTGCCTCGCTGCTGGGCATGTGGTTGTTGGATTCACTGACACTGGGCTTATTGATCGGACTGGGGCTGTATCAGGTCTGGCAGTACCACCTGGCCAGGCGTGTCTACCAATGGATGGCTTCCGGAATGCGTTCCCAGCCCCTGAATACAACCGGGATCTGGGCCGAATTTGTCGACATCACCTACCGGATCTATCGGCGGGAGCGACGGCGTAAAAAGAAGATGACGCGCATCATGAACCGCTTTTACGAATCCCTTTCCGCTCTTCCCGATGCAGCCCTGATATTGTCTCAGGATCATAATATCGAATGGTTTAACAAGGCCGCACGTCAACTGCTCGGCCTGCACAAGCAGGACAAGGGGGGCAGGGTCTCCAATCTGATCAGGGATCCGGTCTTTATCAGATATCTGATGAAGGGGGATTATCGTCAGGCCATTGAGATTTCCTCCCCACGAGATGAGCGCATCTGGCTCAGTATTCGAATCGTTCCCTTCGGAAAGAAACAATTCCTGCTGTCGGCGCGCGATGTGAGTCAGGTCAGACAGTTGCAACGCATGCGTGAGGACTTTGTGGCCAATGTGTCGCATGAATTACGTACCCCTTTAACGGTGGTGGCCGGTTATCTGGAGACACTAACGGATCCGGAGCACTCGAAGGATATTAATGAACCGTTACTCTCCACGCTAAAGCAGATGTATGGACAGTCCATGCGTATGCAGCGTCTGGTAGAAGACCTGTTGCAGCTTTCACGCCTGGAAAACGATATCGATGAAGAAGATCAGTCAGAGGTATCGATACCGGGTATCCTGGTTGCGGTTGAGGAAGAGGTCCAGGTGCTGGGCAGAGAAAAAGGACAAATCATAAGGACCGAGGTGGATGATGGACTCTGGCTTTTAGGAGACCCCCAGGAGTTACATAGCGCCTTTTCTAACCTGGTCAGTAACGCGGTGCGTTATACCCCCGAAGGCGGACACATCACCCTGCGCTGGTATAGCGATGCCCTGGGTGCGCATTACGAGGTTGAAGACGATGGAATCGGTATAGAGCCGCAACATGTCCAGCGCCTGACCGAGCGCTTCTACCGTGTTGACAAGGACCGTTCGCGAATGAATGGAGGCACCGGTCTGGGCCTGGCCATTGTTAAGCATGTATTACAGCGGCATGGCGCAACCCTGCATATCAGTAGTCAGGCGGGACGGGGCAGCGTGTTTCGATGTGATTTTCCCATGTCTCGTGTGGTTAGATTTCCGGTTGAGAAAGAGCCTGTAATAAAAACTTCATAATTCATTCATTTTCCTGTCATCTCAGTTTATAGAATGCTAACGAGTTTTCCGCATAATCAATTGGAGTATCCTAATGAATCTGAAGTCTCTTGCTATTGCCGGTCTGGTTGCCGCCTCCGTGAGCGTGGTTTCCGTACAGGCAGCCCCTAAGATTGACGCTGGTATCGAGTCCTATAAAAAGACCAGCGGTGTATCTGGTAACCTGTCTTCTGTAGGTTCTGACACTCTTGCTAATCTGATGACCCTGTGGGCCGAAGAGTTTAAGCGTGCCTACCCTAACGTTAATATCCAGATCCAGGCGGCAGGTTCTTCAACAGCACCTCCTGCACTGACTGAAGGTACTTCTAATGTTGGTCCTATGAGCCGCAAGATGAAGGCCAAGGAACTGGAAGCCTTCGAAAAGAAATTCGGTTACAAGCCGACTGCTATTCCCGTTGCTATCGATGCCCTGGCTGTCTTCGTCAATAAAGACAACCCTGTCAAGGGCCTGAGCATTGCTCAGGTTGATGGTATCTTCTCTTCTACTCATAAGTGTAAGGGTGCAAGCAACATCTCCAAGTGGAGCGATGTCGGTGTCAGTGGCAAGCTGGGCAACATGGATATCCAGCTCTATGGTCGCAACTCAGTATCCGGTACCTACGGTTACTTCAAGAAAAAGGCCCTGTGTAAGGGTGACTACAAGGCTACCGTGAACGAGCAGCCTGGCTCTGCTTCCGTGGTTCAGTCTGTTTCTACTTCTATCAATGCCATCGGCTACTCTGGCATCGGTTACAAAACCACTGGTGTTCGTGCCCTGCCACTGTCTAAGAAAGGTACCAACTACGTAGAAGCGACTCCTGATAATGCCATCAATGGTACTTATCCTCTGGCTCGTTTCCTGTATGTCTACGTGAACAAGGCACCTAACAAGCCACTGTCTCCTCTGGAGCGTGAGTTCATTAAGATGGTTCTGTCCAGGCAGGGTCAGGAAGTGGTTGTGAAGGATGGTTACATCCCTCTGCCCAAAAAAGTTGTTGATAATGCTCTCAAGTCAATCATGTAATACCCATTAAAGTTTGCAGCTTATTGCCCCGCTTTTGCGGGGCATTTTTTTGCCTGCGATCGGTACAACAGATGCCAGGGATTTCTACTGATTCGGGCCTGAAGATCGGCTGACTACCTGGGTTGTGAAGGATAAGACTAATCCAAAGTTTTTAAATTGCTTGCTGGGGGCGGTGGTTGCCATGCCTCGTGACTGACAGTAATCTGACTTCTATGACAGAAAGAATAAGCCCCTATCTTGATGAAATCCCCGATAGCCTGCGCGGCCATGTTGCTGCATTCTGGCAGGACTTTTCTGGAAAAAATGACATACCTGATGACCTAATGCCGGAGCTGGTCAGGGTCTGGGCCACGAGTAACTTTGTGGCGCGTGGTTTTGTATCCAGGCCTGACCTGGGGCTGGAGTTGATTCATGATGATGCCCTGCACAGGGTCTACC
>JANTGN010000028.1 GCA_024762895.1 Thiotrichales bacterium | reverse complement strand
GTGCTGTGCTCGATAATGGTGACCTTTGTATTAAAGACACGCATGGCCCTGGCTGCCTCTATCCCGAGCAGCCCGCCACCAATGACAACGACCTTTTGTGCCCGCGTTCTTCGGGATAAAAGGGTCTGCGCATCATTCATATCTCTAAATGTGTAGACACCCGGGGTCTCCATACCCTCGATACTGGGTACATGCGCAGAAGCACCAATGGCAAGAATCAGTTTGGAATACGGATGTTTAACACCATCATCGGTAATGACACATTGATCTTCCCGGTCAATAGCACTGACAGGTCGATTGAGCTGAAACTCAACCCATTCACTATCCTGATAGGCCTGAGGTAATTCCAGCTCGTCAATATCCATTGACCCTGAAACAAACTCAGACAGCTTGACCCGGTTATAGGGTTGCCACTCCTCTCCCCCATAACAGGTCACCGCCCCCTGATAGGCCTGCCTTCCCAGTTCTGAGACGCAACGCAGGCCTACGGGGCCGCTACCGACAATGATGAGTTTTTTATCCGACATTACTCTACGCAAAAAAAACCCGTCACACGCAACATCCCATTGCGTGTGACGGGCTCCATTACCCTGCTGCACCAACTCTGGCACAGGCCTGCGTTAACTAAAGCAAAATACCTGCCAGATCTGTTCTTCCCTAATGAAAAGGGCCTTTCAGACACCATCGCCTCTTATGGGTGCACTATAAAAATGCAAGCGCACTTAGCTTGTGCCCCTAGTGACGCAGATAGCACTATTAATAATCCAGAACCCGGGGCCGAGATTCAGTAGAATAGTCAGTCCAAATTCAGGTCGACTATGCCCAATGCCAATGAAACCCTTTGCTGACTCATCTGAACAGAACAAACTCCCGATACTGAACGTTCTCCGACAATATTTACCCGATGCAGAGCAGGTCCTTGAGATCGGCAGCGGTACGGGGCAGCATGCCGTATTCTTTTCCAGGGAATTTCCACACCTGCACTGGCACGCCAGTGACAGGGAAGAAAACCACCCCGGCATCACCGCCTGGATAGAAGAGGCCAGCCTGGCCAACCTCTATGGGCCACAACTTCTGGACGTCGATCAGTACGACTGGCCCGGGCAGCAATACGATGCCGTATTCAGTGCCAATACCGCACATATCATGGGCTGGCCAAGTGTCGAAAACATGTTTCGAGGGGTGGGACGTATCCTCAGGCCCAATGGAGTCTTCTGTCTGTATGGGCCATTCAACTACAATGGCCGTTACACTAGTGATAGTAATGCCCGTTTTGATGTGTGGCTCAAACAGCGCAACCCCGAAAGCGGAGTCCGAGATTTCGAGGCCCTGTGTGTACTGGCAGAGAAAAACCATATGACCCTGATAGCTGACCATGAGATGCCGGCCAACAATCGAACCCTGGTCTGGAAGAAACGCAGCCCTACATAATTACCGAGAACAAGACCAGAATAGCTCTTTACACCTTTGCCAAGCAGATGCAATTGATATGTCACGGAGCTATGATGCCTGAGTAAATCAATTCTGAATCATCTGCTTATTCGAGAGAAGCTGGCATGGAATATAAAGATTACTACGCCATCATGGGCGTCGATAAAACTGCGAGCCAGGATGAACTTAAACGCGCCTATCGTAAACTCGCCCGAAAATTTCACCCCGATGTCAGCAAAGAACCCGATGCCGAGCAGAAATTTAAAGAACTGGGTGAGGCCTACGAGGTCCTGAAAGACCCTGAAAAAAGGGCCGCTTACGATCAACTAGGTGCAAACTGGCAGGCAGGTCAGGATTTTCATCCGCCACCTGACTGGGATGCGGGGTTTGAATTTAGCGGGGGCGGATTTACCGGTAGTGAATCTGCAGACTATAGCGACTTCTTTGACTCGCTGTTTGGGCAAGCTGGTGCTCGACAGACCTACCGCAGAACCGGCGGCTTTCATGCCCGCGGAGAAGACCATCACGCCAGGGTCCTTATCGATATTGAAGATGCCTACCATGGCGCCACTCGAATGATCACGTTAAAGGTTCCAACGGTAGACTCACAAGGGCACATAATCACCCGCGAACACTCCCTGAATGTCCACATTCCAAAGGGCATACGCCAGGGGCAGCAGATACGCCTGCCGGGACAGGGGGCGCCGGGGATGGGCGAAGGTAAGCCCGGCGATCTATATCTCGAGGTCGAATTTAATCCCCACTCCCTCTATCGAGTGGATGGACGCGACCTTTACTTTGATCTACCTCTGGCACCCTGGGAGGCTGCCCTGGGTGCCAAAGTAAAGGCCCCAACACCTCAAGGTGCCGTCGATCTCACCATACCCGCCAACTCAGGGGCAGGACGCAAATTGAGACTTAAGGGGCGAGGTATACCCGGCAATCCTGCAGGAGATATCTACGTGGTACTACAGATCGCACTACCCCCGGCTAACACCGATGAGGCCAAAGCCATCTACCGCGAGATGGAACAAAAACTGGCATTTAATCCTCGCGCTGGTATGGGAGTGTAAAGACTATGAACGACGAAATCTTTTCTGGACTTCTTTTGAATGATGAACATTGTCTAAGCCTGTCTGAACTTTCTCATGCCTGCGATGTGCACGCAGACTGGATCATTGAACTCGTTAATGAAGGCATACTGGAGCCCCGGGGCAAAGACATCCAACACTGGCAATTTTCTGGCATTAGTCTGAGCCGCGTGCAGACCTGTGTGCGTCTTAAGCGGGACCTTGACCTTAATCTGCCCGGCATAGCCCTAACCTTGCAATTACTCGATGAGATCCAGTCCCTGAAAAACCATTTGAGGGGCATTGATCCTGACTTTGATCAGTCCTGACTATGTAAGACAAATTTCTAACGGCTATGCTTATACGGTTTTGACGAAAAAACCATGAAGAAAAAAAAACTCATCACGCCTGAATTGCCTGCACAGTATGCCCTCGCCCTGATGCTATCAAAAGAGATCGAGCAACTCGAGAAAAGTGAAACCATACTGCACCATCACCAGGATGATGAAGCACTGCATAATTTCAGAATATCTATCCGCCGCACACGAGCCCTTATAGGCCAGACCAAATCCATACTGGGTGAAGAACGCGTCAGGCCTTTTATGCAGGGTTTTAAATGGATTGGCTCATTTACCACGCCAGTCAGAGACCTGGATGTGCTTTCCCTCAAACTACAGGATTATGGTCGGGCACTACCCGTAGACTATCGAGAAAACCTGAATATAATCAAGATGTTTCTGGATCAACAAAGAGAGCTGGCGTATGCAACCTTAATCAAGGATATCCATAGTCAGCGATACCGCCATCTCATCGATGACTGGCAAAGGTTCCTCGGCCACTTACTGGACAAGGACCATGCTGCTACAGATAAAGGCAGTATTCTTGAAGTAGCCAACAGAAAGACCTGGTCAGCCTATAAAGAGGTCCTGAAAGAAGGTAGGGCCATTACCGACAAATCTCCTCCCAAGACCCTGCATGAACTGCGCAAGACCTGTAAAAAACTACGATACCTGATCGACTTCTTTTCTGACCTGCATCCACGCAAATCGGTCAAACAGCTCATTCGAATTCTTAAAAAGCTACAGGATTATCTGGGTGACTTTCAGGATGCCGAAGCGCATCTGCAATTATTTAATCAATACCGACATCACAAGGCTCTGAATCCTGCACAACGCATTGCCTTTTTATTAATCGTGGAACTACTGATCGGTGAACTTCATGAACGTGAAAACCGATTAAGAGGAGATTTCCCTGCTATATTCGCATTATTCGATCAGGCAGAAACCCATCAACTGATTCAATCGCTTTACAAGACCTGACACCCAATCATACATGCATTTAATACCAGATGGGGATTATCAACTCCTGCTCGGCCCCCGTATTATGCAGGTAATGAAAACATTCCTGCTCCTGGGATTCAGAACAGTGCAGTATCACAATGGTCTTACCCTGCATGACCGCATCATGCAGGGTATTGATATCCTGCTCAGGCACACCAGCACTATGGAGGGCTGAAGCAAGTTCCGTAATTACCGCTGCACCCGCCATTGCCGTACCGGTAATGGCGGCGCCTGCTAGTGTAGCTCCGAGCACTTCAATAATTGGGCCCGCCATTAACAGGGGACCAATTCCGGGAAATACAAATACGCCTGCCGCACTGGCGAGTAAGCCCCAAAGCCCACCCCAGAACAGACCATGCTTTCCCCAGGTCGTGATACGTTCTCGGCTATCGTGGAAAGAAACTCCTAGCAGGTCATCACCTTCTCCACCCGCGCGTCGCAGAACGGAGATTTTATCCATTGGAAAGTCATCCTGAATTAATTGCTCAACAACTTGATAGGCGAGCTTATCTTTCGAATATATCGCCACCGCCAGTACAGACGATGGATGATCGGACTTAGAATTCACAGGAAACCTTGAGTGATTATATTCAACTAGTACACTATGCATTTATTTTTCAACAAAATACACCTATGGCCAAGAAAATCGATCTCGACAAATTATTTTATGTAGATAATTCGCCCATCCATGGCAAGGGGCTTTTTGCTCGCACTCGAATCAAAGAGGGTAAATACCTGGGCACCTATGACGGTCCCAGGACCAAGAAAAATGCCATGCATGTGCTATGGGTTGAGGAAGAGGAAGGCAAGTGGATCGGGCGCGACGGAAAGAATATCCTGCGCTACCTGAACCACAGCAATAACCCCTGTGCCGAATTTGATGGCTTCGACCTCTATGCCTTGCGCGATATCAAAAAAGGCGAAGAATTGACCTTTGATTATGGAGAGGACCCGGCCGGCTGAATAGATATCTTAGATCTCGGTCTCAGCGGGTTAGCCATTCTGCCAGGTAATAGATCGACTGCCCCTCGGAGGACTTCGAAGGCCCCATGACCTTGGCGGCATAAAGCTTTTTACTGGAATCAGCCCCATCACGGGCCGCCTGCTCGGTCTCCACGACGGTGACACAGCTAGCGGCAAAACGATTACGGTTCCTACGAGGCACGTAGACTACGGCATAACGGACCTTTGAAACCTGCCCCTGTGGATCCTGGGGTATAAATCCCTGCATCTTCATAACCTGACCTGTAGCAGCATGATCAATGTAAAGCGTATGGCTTTTACTGAGCCGTGCTTTTGGGCGGATAGTTTTCCATGATCTTACGCACGGCCTGCAGCATGGCGGCCTTATTCTCTTCAGGTGAACCTGACTCAGACATCGTGGCCTGACCTGTTCCTCGCCAACGCAGATCTCCTGTGCCCGGATCAATGAAATCAATAAAGAGCGTTCCCACATTATAAGGCGTACTGCTAGAGGCAACAGGTGCCCCGGCACCCACACTAACGCCACCATGTCTCCCCCAGGTCCCGGTACCGACAAAGACGCTGACATTACTGGTCTTCTGCTTGGTTTCAACCTTGAGCTCATAACTCACCAGGAAATCAGCACTGCCGGAAGTCCTGGACAAATTTTTCTCGCCCAGCACCGTCTGTATAGAGTCCCTGATACGTTGATCACGAAGTGGATTATCCAGGAATTTGTCTCCGGTCTGAGGTTGCTCAGCGTATCGCCATGACCAGGTGTTCAACTGGCTGAAATCAAAGTTGTTGTCGTAATCGACCTTGACCTTCATGCCACCGCAGGCCGTGAGGAGCAGCCCTAGTAATAACAATAAAGCGTATCTTGGATTCATACTTTTACCTATATCAGCCCGACATCATCCGGGATGCGAATCTGCGCACAGACGGGAAGATGGTCTGAGAAAAATCGACGATAGACCTTAATCTCTCTGACCTCAAGTGTTGGGGTCACGAATATATGATCAAAAGAACTGCTGGGATTCCAGCTGGGATAGGTGTGCTCATAATGCAGGGGCTCACGCAGCCCGGTCTGCTCAACCAGCAGACATAATTCATCGCTATCGGGTGGACAGTTCATATCCCCCATCACCACGACATGCTTATGAGTGCTGACCACGCCGGCTATGTACTCCAGCTGATCCATGCGCGCCTTCTTACTCAGCGAGAGATGCAGCAATATGATGACGAGTGGATTCTCCCCATGCCCGATGTGCACCTCCAGGGCGCCCCGACCCGGGATCCTGCTTGGCAGTCGATGATGGCGGGCCAGTGATGCCGGAAAACGACTCAACAGGCCCATACTGTGTTTGGCTATCTTACCCAGGTTACGATTGGTCTTCTGATGCCAGTGCGGAAACTCGGCCACAGAGGCCAGGAACTGGGTCTGATTCAGAAAACCAGTGCGCAGGCTGCCAGCGTCGACCTCCTGCAGTCCAACCAGATCGAAGTCAGAAATAAAGTTACCAATACTCTGAAGATTAATTTTACGATTTCGGTACGGCAGCACATGCTTCCAGCTATTGGTCACATAATGACGATAATGCCCAGTAGAGATACCGACCTGGATGTTATAACTCAGTACCCTGATCCAGTGCCCGCTGGGGGTAATGATTGGCTGCTCGGGTAATTCTGTAATGATTTCCGACATCAGAGTTTGGGAACCACCTCGCCCAGGCGAGCGGAGAGCTTAAGGTTTTCAGAATAATCAACCGGGCAATCAATGACCACCACCGTATTGTCCTCAATAGCCTGCCTGAGAATGACCTGCAAATCATCTCCGGGTTCGACTCGATAACCCCTGGCGCCAAAAGACTCGGCATAGGCCACGAAATCTGGATTGGCAAAGCTCACATTCGAGGGGCGGCCAAAGCGGCCCATCTGCTTCCACTCAATCAGGCCATAGCCATTATCGTTCCAGACCAGGATGATCAGGGCAAGGTCCAGGCGCAGGGCAGTCTCGATCTCCTGGGAGTTCATCAGGAAACCCGCATCCCCCGTGACCGCGACGATGGTCTTTTCCGGGTCAACCAGCTTGGCGGCAATCGCACCGGGTACCGCAATCCCCATACTCGCAAAGCCATTGGAAATCAGGCAGGTGTTCGGCCGTTCACAGCGGAACATGCGGGCCATCCACATCTTATGGGCACCCACGTCACAGATCACGATATCCTCAAGGTCCAGTACCGTACGCAGGTCCCAGATGATCTTCTGGGGCTTGATGGGATGACAGGTGTCATCCTTGTGTTCATTCATGTCCTGAATCAGGGCATCGCGAAGATGGCGCAGGGGATTACCCTCATGCGGCCTGGCAATATTCGCAATTCGCGAAAGCCCCTCGGTAATATCCCCCACCAGGCCTGAGCGAACGACATAGTGGGCATCCACCTCGGCCGGGGTCTGGTCGATATGCAGGATGCAGCGATCCCTGGTCGGGTGCCAGAGATGAGGATGGTACTCCACCAGGTCGTAGCCAATGCAGATAATCACATCGGCCTTGTCAAAACCCAGGGCGACATAGTCGCGGGCCTGCAGACCGGCACTGCCCAGGGCCATGGGATGGCGAAACGGAATCACGCCCTTGGCCATAAAGGTATTGGCCACAGGGATATTCAGTTTTTGTGCAAACTCCGACAGGGCCTGACTGGCTCCGGCACGGATCACACCATGACCGGCAAGAATGATGGGGGTCCTGGCCTCGGAAATGATCTGCGCCACCTCTTCGATACGTGCAGTCGAAGGATGCGGCCGATGGGATTTTACATAGGGCAGTGGCGCCACATCGGCGTCCATCTCGGCGATATTCTCAGGAAACTCAAAAAAAGCAGCGCCGGGCTTTTCACGTTGCGCCTGTTTAAAGGCCTTACGCACCACCTCGGGTATCGTCTCGGGTTCTAATACACGGCTGGAATACTTGGTAATGGGCTGGAACATCTGCTCCAGGTCCAGCACCTGGTGGGACTCTTTATGCAGCCGCACCGTACTGGCCTGCCCGGCAATGGCTACCAGCGGCGCATGGTCCATGTTGGCATCGGCCACCCCGGTTACCAGGTTGGTGGCACCGGGTCCCAGCGTGGAGAGGCACACACCCGCCTTGCCGGTCAGGCGACCATAGACATCGGCCATGAAGGCAGCGCCCTGCTCATGCCGGGTGGTTACAAAGCGTATCGTCTCACTATCCAGCAAGGCATCCATCACATCCAGGTTTTCTTCTCCCGGTATGCCAAAGATATAGTCTACGCCCTCATTTTCCAGGCAACGAACAAAGAGCTGGGCGGCCTTCATCTTGATCTACCTGGCGGCCTCTTTGGCCACCAGGTAATTGATGATTTCAATCATACGCTCATAGCTACCGGCCATCTGTCCACTGACCTTGTACTTGCCATTCACGATGACCATCGGCACGCCATCCAGCATGTATTTCTGACCCAGGTCTACGGACTGGCGTAGCTTGCTGTTCACATAGAAGGAATTCATGGCCTTACGAAATTCAGCCTCATCTATCCCCTGTGAGGCCGCAAAGCGAACCAGGGCATCCTCGCTATACAGCCTGCGTCGCTGCTCGTTCAGGGCGTGGAATAATGGCTCATGTAACTTATCCAGCACACCCATGGTCTCGGCTGCATAGTAGGCACGGGCATGTGCCACCCAGTTAGAATTCAGCGCCGCGGGGATGCGAACAAATTCTGCGGCCTCGGGCTTGTTGGCCAGCCATTTCTGTATATGCGGCTCAAAGTGGAAACAATGCGGGCAGCCATACCAGAACATTTCCACCACTTCGACCTTACCGGGCTTTACGTTGGTAGATACCGCCCTGGGAAGGACGCCATAATCAATACCGGCATCAAATGATGGCTCTTCCTGCTTGGCACAGGCAGAGGCCATCAAAAGGCTTAGAGCAATCAACAGAAAAGCACGAAGAGTCATCATCGGATTCAGCTTCATAGATCAGTTTTCCTTTTCAGATTAAAGCTGGCCATATGAGTGCAGACCAGACAGGAACATGTTGACGCCCAGAAAGGCGAACAGGGTAATAAACAGACCAATCACGGCCCACCAGGCCATAGGGGCTCCACGCCAGCCCTTGGTAAATCGCATGTGCAGCCAGGCGGCATAGTTGAGCCATACGATCAGTGCCCAGGTCTCCTTGGGATCCCAGGACCAGTAGCCGCCCCAGGCCTCGGCCGCCCACATCGCACCCAGGACGGTGGCAATGGTGAAGAAGGCAAAACCGAGGGCGATGGACTTGTACATCAGGTCGTCGAGTTGCGCCGTTGAGGGTAGCCGTGTCGCCGCAAAACCGACCGGGTTACGGCGCTCACCTCGCAGACGAATCAGATAGACCACACCTACCATCGCGGCCAGGGCAAAGGCCCCATAGCCTACGAAGTTGGCCGGTACATGAATCTTCATCCAGTAACT
Organism: Thiotrichales bacterium; assembly: GCA_024762895.1. Lineage (GTDB taxonomy): Bacteria > Pseudomonadota > Gammaproteobacteria > J044 > J044 > JANTGN01. The sequence continues at coordinate 9,542 of JANTGN010000028.1, read as the reverse complement.
CTGCAGGGCGGGCACCAGGGGTTGGATTTCATGGGCGCCACGATCAAAGGCATACCAGAGCAGGAAGGCAACCGCCGCCGAGATTACCAGGAGTACGAATCCACCCAGGGCACGACTTTTATAACGTGCCTCATAAAACAGGTACATCAATCCCGTGATCAGACTGAAGAGGATAAACACCTCGTAGAGATTACTGACGGGAATATGCCCTATCTCGTGGTCGATCAGGTAGGATTCACGCCAGCGCACCATCAGGCCAACCATGCCCATCACCGCGGCACTCCAGGTCATGGCGCTCGCTACCCTGCCTACAAAATCGTTGCCACTAAACAATGCCCCAAAATAAGTGACCGTGGCCAGGACAAACAGGGCGCTCATCCACATGATGGCTGACTGACTGGACAGGATGTACTTGAGGAAAAAATTCTGCTCGCCTATCTGTAGATCAGTACCATAAATACTGATGGCCAGCAGGCTGAGCACCGCCACCGCGATGCTGTAGAGACGAAATGGTTTCCAGTACCAGCCCATAAGGACCAGGCTGAGACCGCTACCGATCAGAATCCCGATCTCATAGCCATCCATGAATGACTGGTAACGGGAGTAGGCATATCCTGTTGAGACCAGGACCAGTAGCGCCCAGCCCCAGTCCAGGACCGTTAGTCGTTGATACCACGAAGGTTTTTCAAAACCCTGCATTATCTCTTCGGGGACTGCCATATTCTCTCTCCGGGGCTCTACCATTCGAACCCGTTGAATTCCTGCCATAGACAGCAGATTAAGCGCTTTTGTTCAAACTGCCAAATAAAGCCTTATTCAAGCGGGTAAATAAGGTATCAAAATCGAGCGGATTGCGATTACTGGTTCCTGCAAACAGGACATGAGAACCCTGATCCATTGGCGTAATCCAGACCCAGAAACGCTGATGTGCAATATAGAACATCATAAACACACCGATGATGAGCAGGAAGCTACCAAAATAAACAACGTCCTTACCCGGTGAACGGGTGATCTGTAGTCCTGAGGCCTGAATATGCTCAAAACCGTCCAGCTTCAGGTAATAGGGAGAGCCATAATAAGGCAACACACTGACGGCACTGATGGCATCATCATAGAATTGCCAGTCCCGTTCATCCGGCTCGCCCACCTCCAGATCCTTTAGCATATGCAGATATACGGCCTGGGTACCGGAGTGCAGTACCTTGATAAAGGCCTCCGCGGCTGCCTCCTGCTTGTCCTCAGGCATATTCCTGCTGACATCATCGAGGATGGCATCATACCCCCCCTGGGCAAACAGCATAATCAGGCGCTGCATGGTCTGGCTGATCTGATCCTGTACCTCCTGGCTCATCTGTGCCCCCACGGCGGCCTGAATGGTGGCCTCCCGGGCAATCTGACCGACCCGGGCCTCATCATGTAAATATGCCAGGTAGGTCATGAAGCGTTTAAGACCACCCTCTCTGTCCTGGGGTATATTCAGATAGCGAAACTGCTCCGAGGGCGAATCACGTACTCCGCTGATATAGAAGAAACGCCCGCCCTGGTCCACGGGATTCATGTAATTGGTATATTCCTTGGCAATGCCCGCCTCATTTCGTAGTTTGAAGTTAAAGCTGGGCCCTATATTCTTCTGTTCGGTCTGGCCTTCGCTATTGACCACCGGCTCGATATTAAACAGGCGGAAATCCGTAATCTCGAGATTCATCGGACCATAGACCTGACTCTCCACGACATAGTCCTTAAAGACACTGCCCGTCATAGTCAATGGTCGATCAAGTTCCGGGTTGAGCGACCACAGATTCAGATCAAGTTTTGTTCCACCATCCCCAAAACTGGCCTGGTAGATGGCAAAGTTTTCATACACCAGGGGATGATTTACGGCGATGGTCTGCTCGATTACCTCATCCGTCTCAAGGTCACGCAATACCAGATCACTTTCAAAGGACTTGGGTTGCCCCGTTGCATAATGCTCGACACGAAAATCCTTTACCGTGACCTCAAAGGGCAGGCTTTGTACCAGATAACCATCATCCAGGCCCAGAAAGACAATATTGGCGCTCTTACCCTCGGGAATATTGACGTTCCCACGAAAAGAGGGATTGTCCGCTGTCAGGCGGCTCTTATCAGGCACCTCATTGGCCGGAATATCCCGGTGCTCCGCCACGACCTGCCCCATCATCTGGGCCACGCGCACGGGGATCTTCGAATCCAGCGTGCCCCCGATCAGGATGACGATAATGCCCACGTGGGTGAAGACGTAACCGAGCCGACTCCAGCCACCCCGCATCCCGACCAGCAGACTATGCCCTTCGGCCTTTTTTTCTCGTACGCGAAAGCCCTGCCCCTTCATCAGGTCACGAGCCCTTTGCATCACCTCATCAGGCGCTTCCTCAAATGACTCCTCTTGGACATGGTGAAAGGCGCGCAGGGACTTCTCCTGCACATTCAGCCTGAAATGGCGCATATCCCTGAGCATCAGCGGCGAATTTCGCAGCACACAGACCGAGGTGGAAATCATCAGGAAGACGAGAATAAACAGGAACCAGCTGGCAATATAGACATCGTAGAGCCCCAGAGCCATGAAGATCTCATGCCAGAAGGGACCAAATTTGATGATGTAGTTACTGAAGGCCTCGTTCTGCTTCAGTACCGTGCCAATCACCGAGGCGATACCCAGGGCAACAAGCAGGGAGATGGCCAGGTTCATGGACCCCAGGAACTGGGTCAGATGGGCACTAAAGCCCTTGCCTTTAGGAGGTCTTTGTTCGCTTTGAGTCGCCATGAATCCACTAATCGGACAAAAGCGGCATCATAAACCAGGCGCGGCCCAATAAAAAATATTAAACCTCGGTCCTGACAAAAATTCCAGGACAAGAATAAAAAAAGGGTGGCCTGAGGCCACCCTTTTTCGCTTATTGAGCCTAAGCTAATGCTTACTGAAGACCCTGCATATACTGTGCAACCGCTGCGATCTCAGCATCAGTCATCTTGGCCGCAACATTACGCATCATACGGCCGGCATCGTTATCACGCTTTCCGTCACGGAAGTTCTTCAGCTGAATCTCGAGGTACTTGGCATGCTGACTGTGAACGGCCGGGAACTTGGCTGCCGGATTGCCGGCACCGGTTGGGCCATGGCAGGCAGCACAGGCAGGCACGCCAGAGGCAGAGATGCCACCCTTGAAAATAGCCTCACCCTGGGCAACCAGGTTTTCATCAGCAGTGCCTGGCTTAATGGCCTGACTGCTAAAATAGGCAGCGAGGTCTTCCATATCCTGGGCACTCAGAGGGGCCGCCATGGGCGCCATGGTCGCATTCTTGCGGTCACCGCCCTTGAATTCAGCCAGCTGCTTGACGAGATAAGGGGCACCCTGGGCTGCCAGTTTGGGCCATTCGGGGTTGAAGCTGTTTCCATCACCACCATGACAGGCGGCACAGGTTGTGGAAAGTTCTTTGCCTTTTGCCTTGTCGCCAGCGGCCATTGCGCTACCAGCAAAGATCAGTGACAAACTCGCCAATGCAATAAACAAGTTCTTTTTCATGGGTCGAATGACTCCTAAAGCTGTGGAAATTATTGGCGCCACCTTTCAAGGTACCCAGAATTAAGCGGATTTACCCTTGTGGGCGCGCTTCTGCGGGCGCAGTATATACCAAAATCAGCAAATGCTCACATAAAACAAACCTGACCAAAATAGTCAAAATCACGGATCCACACCTCATGAACCCGCTTTACCACAAGGCCTATTTCACTCAGAGTTCACAGCGACCCGCCGATATGCCCGGTGAAACCCTGCCCGAGGTAGCCTTTGCCGGCCGATCAAATGCTGGAAAATCCAGTGCACTCAATGCCTTATGCCAACAGAAGAGCCTCGCCCGAACCAGCAAGACACCCGGGCGAACACAGCTAATTAATTTTTTTGCCATTGATGAGGTCGGATTTCTCGTCGACCTGCCCGGTTACGGCTTTGCCAAGGTGCCGGATGCCGTGAGGCGCCAGTGGACCCAGTTGATCGAGTACTATCTGGCTGAACGACGCACCCTGAAGGGAGTGATCCTGCTCATGGATGTTCGCCATCCGCTCAAAGACCTGGACTGGCAGATGATTGAGTGGTGCGAGGCCAGCCAGGTACCCATCCACATCCTGCTCACCAAGGCAGACAAACTCAAGCGCGGAGCGGCCAGCAAGTCACTTCAACAGGTGAAAAAGGCCCTTAAGGAAGCGGGCTCCATGGCCACCGTTCAGCTCTTTTCTGCCCCTCGCCGGGATGGACTGGACCAGGCCCATGCCGTTCTGGACCAATGGTTAATGGTAGATCAGGGATCGAAGAATACCGGCTAAAAAAAAGAAACCCCGGCTACCGGGGGGGGTATGCCGGGGAAATTGTTTCCGGCTTGGGGATGCCGGTTCCCGCTCAGGGAGTCGCGGGAAGCGTCAGGGGATGACGCTTACAGAATATGACTCTACCCAATATCAGAAGTTCCTAAACAAAGAAAAATTTTTAGCCATCATTACGAACATAAGAACTGGGCGCAGAATACCCTCACCCCAGAAACAACAAACCCCGCCGAAGCGGGGTTTGTCTACAAATCAGTGCGGAAGGCCAAATTAGTTGGCAACCACCTGCTTCGCCTGAGGACCTTTGGGGCCATCTTCAACTTCAAAGGTCACAGACTGGCCTTCTGCCAGTGTCTTGAACCCATCGCTAACAATAGCGGAAAAGTGAACGAATACGTCTGCGCTACCGTCAGAGGGCGCGATGAAACCAAATCCCTTTGACTCGTTAAACCATTTAACTGTTCCAGTTGCCATACTATTTTCTCTTCTAAATCAAAAAATTAAACATAAAACATATACCATACAGACATTTTATCAATGCCTGAACAACATACTGTAGCGCATTCTGCCGATAATTCATCAAGAATTCCACAAATAATCTCTTTTTCAGGGAAATTACTTCCTATACACCCCATGAAAAGAATGCTCGCTACCGATGTGTAGACCAATAGCAGTTGATAGAATGCGATTGCTTCATTCACCAACCATTTCTAATGAGAGTAATGTTTCCATGTTTCAGACCAATGAATATTTTGATGGCAAGGTGAAATCCCTGGCCTTTGAGACCAGGAACCTGCCGGCTACGGTGGGCGTCATGGCGCCTGGGGATTATGTGTTTACTACCGGGAAAAAGGAAACAATGACCGTGGTCAGCGGCTCCATGACCGTCACATTACCTGGAGAGACCAGCCCTCGCACCCTTCATGCCGGGGAATCATTTGAGGTCGCTGCCAATGCCAGCTTTGATGTGCATGTCACTGTCAATACTGCCTATCTCTGCCTGTACGGATAAGCACCGGCTCGTTATTCCCAATATGCTAACGCTATCCGGACAGGTGCACATACCCGATCATGAGCTCGAGTTCAGTGGAATTCGAGCACAGGGAGCGGGTGGACAAAACGTCAACAAGGTATCCAGCGCCGTGCATCTGCGGTTCGACATCCCCAACTCATCCCTGCCGGAGGTGTATAAGCAACGTCTATTAGCCCTGTCTGATCATCGCATCAATAAGCAAGGCGTAATCGTTATCAAGGCGCAGACCTACCGCAGTCAGGAAAAAAACCGTACCGAGGCCCTGGAGCGCCTGCGGAAACTCATCATGGATGCGATGGTCACCAGAAAAAAACGCATGGCAACCAAGCCGACAAGAACGGCCAGGAGAAAACGCATGGACAGCAAGACCCAACGAGGACAACTTAAACGCCTGCGCGGCCGGGTCAGGTAATGGCCCTGAAGGCAACCATCTTCAAGGCCCATCTGCAGATCGCAGATATAGATCGACAGCATTAACCCATATTAGATAGGACATCCTTGAAACTTAATGCAACGGATTAGCCAATATCGCCAGTACACCGACAACAACTGCGGCAAAAGCTATAACCAGCACCATACCGGCAGCCATGTTTTTAACCTTGCCGATAGCCGGGTGATGTTCCGGGTGCAGGTGGTCCGCCAGCGCCTCAATGCCCGAATTCATCAATTCCGCTGCCACAACCAAAGCAATAACTATTATGATCAGTCCCCACCAAAAGGCTGGCAAACCCCACCAGGTAAAAAATAACAACGTGCCCAAGGCGAGGCCAATCTGAGTGCGAAAGCTGCGCTCACCTAACCAGGCCTGCCTGATCCCAGTAAAGGCGTTTTTTAGGCGCGCAAGTATCCCCTGATTCTTCATTGTGATCTCCTCTGTATATCGCACAGACCAGATGAGTTTTTCTGGCGAAGATCAACGAGTGTAAGCTTCCCACTACTGAAATATTGCATCCCTAGCAGATAAGTACCGATTTCTGCGTTACCGATCTTCACCTGGCAGTTTTCTGGGGTGACGCCAGTAGATGCAAGTGATTTTAGCAGACGACGGCCTGCCGCATCCGTATCAGGTGCTATTTGATGCAACAGCCCCCAGTGCATTCCGGTATAACTGCGCACTACACCGACATATACTGACACTCCTTCTATCCGCCAGTGCGTCCTCCAAACTCTAAGGGTATCTATGTGCGTTTCGCCGTTCACCTTGACCGCGCGCACAAGGCCAAGATCATTGATATGGCCATTCCAGAAAACCGGCGCAAGCGGCGCATTCATGTAAGCCATGCCTTGTTGCAGGATCTTCATTAAGTTACCCGGTGTCAATGCATCGGTTTTCTGCCACCCGGATGCCAAAAGATCTTGAATCAACAGGGTGTCATTTGGCGCGATGAAAGCAACAGACAAGGGTTGAGATTGATCTCCCAATAATGTTTCGGTATGAACAAGACCATTCTGCTCAATCAGTTTTGGTAGCGGCTGATCTATCTCCTGGGTTACTGCTGGGGGCGGGATGTAAATTGCAGGTTTCCAATGATATGTATAAGCAACATACCAGGCACCAGCCCCAGCAATCATTAACCACAGCAGCAACCTTTGTCCGTGTGTTTGTTTCGAGCGCCATTCAATCAGGCCAGTGGTCGTAGCCCACTCACTGATGGTGATGCCAATCACAAGCCAGCCCGCCCCAATCAGGTAGCCTGCCCAGACATCACTAATATAGTGCACGCCGAGCATGATCCTGCTCAGTCCAATTGCCAGGATCACCAGCAGTATCAGCAGCAGACGGTTGATGCCCGAACGGAGATCAGGTGCGGTCCGCACAAGTATATAACCGATGAACCCGTAGAAGCCCACGGCAATTGATGCATGTCCACTGGGAAAAGAATAGGACTGCTCTAGCAAAACGGCTTCGACAGGTCTTGGGCGGTGAAAGGCAATCTTGCTCAGGGTTGTAAAGACAGCTGTTCCTCCTGCGCTGGTCAACATGGCGATTGCCAGCCATCGCCCCCTGATCAACCAGGCAGAGGCGAGCGCTACTAAAATCAGGGGGCCTAGAACATTGCTTATGCCGAGCGCAGTAATCCAGGTAAATATCGTAACCAGCTGAGCTGGGCGAAAACGAGCTAAAAGTTGGGCCACCGCATTATCGATGGTCACAATTGTGTCTGTTGTAAGGAAGTCCTCTACGATACCTCCAAAGAGGAAGGCGATATACAGTAGAGATGCCGACAGCAATGTCAGAGGCAGTCCCGTAAAATGCTTGCGGTCGAGTCGTTCAGTTACAAAGGCCATCAGACGGGGATGGCTTTGCTTGAACTGTATCAGATAAGGATTGGCTGACAGCCCCGTGGCAATTGAACGATACAGGGACTTCAGTAATGTCCAGATTTGGGGCCCTTGTCGAATCAGGGTATGCTTCAGATACCAAAGCAGCAACCACAGTAGCAGAACTGCAAGAAACAAAAATCCGATGCGCGACATCCAGGCCTGCGCCAGGGCCAGTGACTGCCCGAAGAGGTAACCCCCACCGATCCACTGCAATCCCCAACCAATCCCACCGAGCAGATTCCAGAACAGGAAGGTTCCCTGATGCATACCGACAGAGCCGGCGACAAAGGGGACGATTTCCTTGATGCTGGGGATGAAGCGGCCAAGGAAAACACTCTTGGCACCCTTTCGGTCGAAAAAGTTGTGCGCCTGTTCGAAGTGCTCGGGTTTTAGAATCCAGACGCCCGTCTTGATCCAACGTTGCCCGTAACGCTTACCCAACCAGTAGTTAAGGTTGTCCCCAAGTACAGCACCAGCGACACCAAACCAGAACACCCCGGCAAAATCGATTTGCCCCGTGGCCGCCAGAGCGCCCAGAAGGAGAAGTAATGTGGAGCCAGGCACCACCAGGCCGACCACCAGCGCGGTCTCAGCAAAGGCCATCGCAAAGGCCAACCAATAGGCCACCGAATGGAGGTGTTCGATACTGGGTAATAACGATTGGAAGAACTGTTCGATCATCTAACGGGTGTCATACTTTTATTTTCTTCAAAGCTTAAACATTGTATAGCGTTACGCCCTACTAATCCCAAAACTTGCCAAACGGTAATGGTTTCCCTATGAGCAATGACAGATAATGTAAGTATCAAAATCTAATACGCGGGAATATGTTCAACCTGCCCAGAACAGTCGTTGTGCTTGGTTTCGTTTCATTCCTGAACGATGCCGCCAGCGAAATGATCATTCCCCTGCTACCACTGTTTCTGACAGCCACCCTGGGTGCAGGTCCGGCGGTCGTCGGCCTGGTTGAAGGTGTTGCCGAGGCCACCGCCAGCCTGTTAAAGCTGATCTCGGGACGTCTGGCCGACCGGGGCTGGAACCACAAGGGACTGGTGTTGGGCGGCTACAGTGTGTCCAACCTCGCACGCCCCCTGATCGGTGTAGCCCTGGGTTGGACGTGGGTGCTGGTATTTCGCTTTCTCGACCGTGTGGGCAAGGGTATCCGAACCTCGCCGCGTGATGCCCTGATCGCGGCCAGCACCGACAAGGCCAGGCGCGGTCGCTCTTTCGGTTTACATCGTGCACTGGACAACGCTGGCGCCATGGTCGGCCCATTGATGGCCTTTGGACTACTGAGTGCGGGCCTGTCTTTACAGCATGTCTTTCTCTGCTCTCTGGTACCCGGCCTGCTGGTGCTGGCCCTGCTTATCTGGGGGCTGGACGGAACCCCGGCCGCGGCTCCACATCCGGACAAATCCCCACTGCGATGGTCAATGCTCGATAGCCGGGTCCGCGGGCTAATCATTGCGACAGGAGGGCTGGCACTGGCCAGCGCACCAGAGGCCTTCCTGGTTCTGTGGGCCAGTGACCGAGGACTCGCTATCGCCTGGGTGCCGCTAATCTGGGCCGGCGCCAGCGCAGTCAAGGCCGTGGTCGCAGGCCCGGCGGGCGTGCTGTCGGATCGGTTTGGGCGGGTGCCGGTGTTGTTAGTTGGCTGGGGTCTTCGAATTGGCTTGTTACTGATGCTGGCGCTTACCGCCGATGGGCAGGGCGAGATCCTCACCTGGGTGCTGTTTCTAGCTTATGGTGCCGCACTGGCTATGACCGAAGGTGCGGAACGTGCTTTGATCGGTGACTTCAGCCAGGCCTCCCAACGAGGCACCGCCTTTGGCCTCTACCATATGACCA
>JANTGN010000027.1 GCA_024762895.1 Thiotrichales bacterium | reverse complement strand
ATGAACCCAAGAGCTATTGATGACATATTCAATATTACGATCATTCTTGCAACATAACCCCAGTACTTTTGCTTCGCATTAAAAACACATCGCCACACTGACAGATTTACCCAAATCACATAAGGAATCATGACAAGAAAAATAACCAACCAGATTAAAACAGACGCATTGGTTATTTCTGCAACAGCAGCAAACGATCCAAACAGTACCGCAAGGACAAATGAACCAAGAATATAATAGAGCCAAAATACTATGGCTAATTTCTCTTTTCCATGGATGGCAATCAAAACTTTTTTTGTAACCATCATCATTCCATTGCCATTAATTGCTGATTTAAGAGTTATAGATCAATAGCTATGCCGCTTAGACTACATAACCAAAATTACTTTTTAATATAAAGAAGCCCCGCAACTGATTAAAATCGCGAGGCTTCCTGGTGAAACAACCCATTATCCCGAAACACTGATATAAGAGATAATTCAAAGATGAGGCATCGCCACCAAAGTTAAATAAAACTATTTCTTCTTCGGCATATAAATATCCGTACAAACCCCTTCGGCCTCCCTTGTGGAAAATTTGAAAGCCTCTGGCAATAATATAAGGGTAGATAGTCAGACAATTAACTTCAGCATGATGTGGCAGCGTAGCGACAGGTGATGCGATATTTTAGCCGAAAACCTTACTAATCAATTTATACAGCCTTTCTCATTAACATGCCTTCTCGCTTCAGGAATTCGATGACGAATTCCAGGCCTTCGCAGCTTTTTAGCTGGGTGAATACAAAAGGTTTGTCACCACGCATGCGTAAGCTATCTTGTTCCATGACCTCGAGTGAGGCGCCAACGAGTTCTGCCAGATCAATCTTATTGATGACCAACAGGTCTGATTTGGTAATGCCGGGACCACCCTTACGGGGGATCTTTTCTCCAGAGGCGACGTCGATGACGTAGATGGTCAGGTCCGCCAGTTCCGGACTGAAGGTGGCGCTGAGGTTATCGCCACCGCTTTCGATAAAGATCATGTCCAGGTCCAGGAACTTGCTGGACATGTCTTCTACCGCAGCAAGATTCATCGAGGCATCCTCACGAATAGCTGTATGCGGGCAGCCGCCGGTCTCCACCCCGATGATGCGTTCAGCTTCCAGGGCCTGGGCCTCGGTCAGAATGCGCTGGTCCTCGCGGGTATAGATATCGTTGGTGACCACGGCGATGCTGTAGTCATCGCGCATGGCCTTGCAGAGTTGCTCCAGCAGGGCTGTCTTGCCTGAACCTACCGGCCCACCGACGCCAACGCGTAAAGGCGCTTTATGATTCATACCTACTCCTCAGTCAGGATCTGAATAAACGGCTGTATTGGCGCTCATGCCGGCTGCTGGCGATGGCCAGGGCCGGGGTGCTGGCGCCGATGTCCTCGTCCTCAACTTCACAGGCCTGCGCTACAACAGGCTGTATCGATGCCGCCAGCTCATAGAGTAGGCGCTGGCCCTCGGTCTGCCCCAGTGGCACCAGCTTAATGGCTGCCGCAACCGCATTCTCAAGCCAGCTCCAGGTATAGGCCTGTAGCAGTTGTAACGGAGCGATATGCCAACGGCAGGCCGCGATGGCATAGCCTGCGAGCTGGCTACGCATCAACGCCGTCTCCCAATCGACTAATTCCTGCCAGTCCTGGTTATCCGGCAGATTTTTCAACACCGTCAGCAGAGCCCGTGCTCGTTGGATCTCTTCATCGCGTAGCTCCAGGGTCTCACGACTGGCGTAAAGCCGCTGACTCCAATATAAAAACTTCGCCGCGTCCCGGTCCTTCGTAGCGGCATAGAGCCGAAAAAGCAGGGGCAGTTCGAGATAACACAAGCTATCCTGCAGGACCGATGTCAGCCACTGCCCAACCCCGCCCGCATCGCCCACCCAGCCGCATTCAACGGCCCATTCCATGCCCTGGGAATAGGTGAATGCGCCCGTCGGCAGGTTGGGGCTGATCAACTGCAGCAGGCGTAGGTCAGAGAGACCGTTTTCAGGCATGTGCCTTGACAGGCCTTTCAGCGATGACCCTGGCCAGCCGGACCGACATGGCCATGACGACCAGGGAGCTGAGCAGAACGCCCATCACGAAACCGGAATTGATGGATGGCAGAACCATGCCGTGCGCCCAGCCATGGGCGACCATGAACAGGCCCATGACTGCAAGGACCATCGCGCTGCGTGCCGCGCCTTTGATCCATTGCAGGCCCAGAAACACTGGCAATGAACACACTACCGCAGCCTCCACCCATGCATGCATCCCCAACAATATGGCCGCGCCCATACCCGCAAACAAGGCGGCCATCATGCCGGCCATGGCCCATACACGATGCGTCCTCATGCGACCGATCACGAATCCAGCCAGGACCAGGGCTGCCAGATGATCGAGGCCCGTCAGCGGATGCAGGACACCGCCATAGAACCCGGCCACGAGTGTTTGATCATGCGCCAGGGCCAAAGGTGAACCCAGCACCATTAGTAAAGACAAACAAACCTGATAACGTCTTTTCATACCGTACTCCTCAATCGTGACTGTGATGATGACCGTGGCCTGCCTGCTGGTAGGCGCCCGCCTCGGGCTCGAACGGGGCCTGCTCGACGACCACCTCGAGCCCCATCTGCTCAAGCATCTCGTCGAGCACATGATCATGGTGATATCGCAACCAGCCAGCCTCCACCTGCAGGGGGATATGGCGATTGCCCAGATGATAGGCGGCGCGGGCCAGCAGGGTGATGTCATCGCAATATACCGTTGAGACGGTCTCTGCCGCGGCCACGACTTCGACGACCATCCCATCTTCACTGCCCAACCGGTCGCCGCCGCGCAACATCGTGCCGCGGGGAAGGTACAGGCCTGCGGTGCGCCCGTCGTCCAGTTCCACGCGCAAACGGCTACGCACCCGCTGTTCCACGGGCAGGGTCAGTCTGGCCTCGGCACGCTGACCTCTATCAATTAACTGGGTAAGTTCGATCATGATCAGAACAGGAAATAACGTTGCGCCATGGGCAGGACCTCGGCCGGCTCACAGGTTAGCAGGCGACCGTCGGCACGCACCTCGTAGGTCTGCGGATCAACCTCCATATGCGGTGCATAATCGTTATGAATAAGATCGCGCTTCCTGATGCTACGACAGCCCTTTACCGCAGCAATGCCCTTCTTGAGGCCAAGTTGCTCATGAACACCGGCCGCCATCGCGGATGCGGACAGGAAGGTCAGACTCGTTGTGCTCAGGGCCTTTCCGAAACTGCCAAACATGGGTCGGGTATGCACGGGCTGAGGTGTCGGGATCGAGGCGTTCGCATCACCCATCATGGCATGGGCGATCATGCCACCCTTAATGATCATGGCCGGCTTGACGCCGAAGAAGGCCGGTGACCACAGGGCCAGGTCGGCCAGTTTACCGGCCTCCACCGAACCGACTTCGTGGGCGATGCCGTGGGTCAATGCCGGATTGATGGTGTATTTGGCGATATACCGTTTGACGCGCTGATTGTCCCTGCCCTCGCCATCACCCTCCAGACTGCCGAACTGGACCTTCATCTTGTGCGCCGTCTGCCAGGTACGGGTAATCACTTCACCCACGCGGCCCATGGCCTGCGAGTCCGAAGAGATCATCGAGAAGGCGCCGAGGTCATGCAGGATGTCTTCAGCGGCGATGGTCTCACGGCGGATGCGCGATTCTGCAAAGGCCACATCCTCGGGTATACCCGGGTCCAGATGATGGCAGACCATCAGCATGTCCAGGTGTTCGTCGATGGTATTGACGGTATAGGGCCGAGTCGGATTGGTGGAGGACGGCAGCACGTTGTCCAGCCCACAGGCGCGGATAATGTCCGGCGCATGGCCGCCGCCCGCCCCCTCGGTATGGTAGGTGTGTATGGTGCGCCCCTCAAAGGCGTTGATGGTGTCCTCGACAAAACCGGACTCATTCAGGGTATCCGTATGAATCGCCACCTGCACATCGGTCTCTTCGGCCACGGTCAGACAGTTGCGGATCGCTTCCGGCGTGGTGCCCCAGTCTTCGTGCAGCTTGAGCCCCATGGCGCCCGCAGCGATCTGTTCGCGCAGGGCCTCCGGCAGGCTGGCATTGCCCTTGCCCATAAAACCGAGATTCATGGGAAAGGCCTCGGCAGCCTCGAGCATGCGGTGGATATACCAGGGCCCCGGCGTACAGGTGGTCGCGTTAGTGCCGGTAGAGGGCCCGGTGCCACCACCAAGCATGGTGGTCACGCCCGAGGCCAGGGCCTCCTCGATCTGCTGAGGACAAATGAAATGGATATGGGCGTCGATACCGCCGGCCGTGAGGATCTTGCCCTCACCACCGATGACATCCGTGCCGGGACCGATGAGGATGTCCACGCCATCCTGGACATCGGGGTTACCCGCCTTGCCGATAGCAGTGATGCGACCGTCCTTGATGCCGACATCGGCCTTGACGATGCCCCAGTGATCGACGATCAGGGCATTGGTGATGACCAGATCAGCAACTTCGGCCGCCACCGCCTGGGATTGCCCCATACCGTCGCGGATCACCTTGCCGCCACCAAACTTGACCTCGTCCCCATAGACGGTGAAATCCTTTTCCACCTCGACCCATAACTCGGTATCGGCGAGCCGTACCCGGTCACCGGTGGTGGGACCAAACATCTCCGCATAGGCCTGCCGGCTGAGTGTCGCCATCAGTCGTCCTCCAGTGGGCCCATGACCCGACCCCGAAAACCATAGACCCTGCGATTACCGGCATAGGCCACCAATTCAACGTTACGGCTCTGCCCCGGTTCGAAACGCACTGCGGTGCCGGCCGGAATATTCAAGCGAAATCCTCGGGTCGCTTCACGATCGAATTCCAAAGCCGGATTGGTCTCGAAAAAATGATAATGCGAACCAACCTGTATCGGCCGGTCGCCGCTATTCGCCACCTCGATGTTCAGGGTTTCGCGGCCGGCGTTGATCTCTATATCCCCATCCGCGGTCCTGATTTCTCCTGGAATCATACTGGGCTCCTAGGTAATGGGTTGATGCACGGTAACGAGTTTGGTGCCATCAGGAAAGGTCGCCTCGACCTGGACCTCGTGAATCATCTCCGGGACGCCCTCCATGACCTGATCGGCGCTGAGGATCTCACGGCTCTCGCTCATCAACTCGGCCACCGTCTTGCCCTCGCGCGCGCCTTCGAGTATCACCGCGCTGATAAAGGCCACTGCCTCGGGATGATTGAGTTTGATGCCACGCGCCAGGCGACGCTCGGCGAGCAGGGCGGCCGTGAACAACAGGAGTTTGTCTTTTTCTCTTGGAGTCAGGTCCATAAGCTGTCCTTTCTATTCAGGTTGCCCAGATGCGCGGCAGCTCGGCAGGGCGATCCAGCAACATCGGACGCAAGGTCCGCCAAACCGATATGAGCTGTTGTTTGAGTCTTTCACTATAGTTGCCCAGGCCCCGGACCACCAACAGCCCGTCGATCAGGGTGACACCTATGTGCGCAGACTCATTCTGCGCCTCGATCATGTTACGCACCTGCACGAGATGCCGCTCATCACAGGGAAAGGCCATCATGACCGCCGACAGGGGCAGGCCCCGCAGCCCGGCGCTGGCATCCAGGGCCCGCGCATCCAATACACGCTGGTTTTCCACCAGCAAGAGCTGCCGATTGTGGTAGAACTCGAGCCGGGAGACGAACGCTCCTTCATCAAAGCGTTCGTCACTGCTCGGCCGTCCCAGGCAGGAGATATCCCAGCCCATGAAGACGGCGTCATCCGTCAACTCGATACGGGTATTGGCTCGCAACCGTGCACCTGCGAACAGGATATTATCCTGAGGAAGCCATTCCAGGCTGGCTCCCGCGCCCACGTACAGCCTCTGATCGAGCATGGCCCATTTACCCGCACTGCGATAGAACTTGCCCGAACCGGGTGTCGTGCACAAGACCCCGGCCTGTGGCCTGACATCGAGCCGGATATCCAGCTCATCACCACCGACCACACCCCCGGGTGGATGAAGGATATAGATGTGAGCAAGGTCTCCCTCGGGGTAAAAGGGGCGTTGCACACGTAGCGGCCCGGAGTGGCGACTGCGCAACATCGCGGTGCGATTGCCTGCACGGGAAAAGATCAGATCGAGATGTGCGCGCCAGCCCGGTTCCTCATTGAATCCCAGTGCCATGTTCATACGGTCAGATATTCAGCTACCAGTTCATCGGAGAGTTCGGCGACAGGGCCATCGGCAACCCGTCGGCCTCTATCGAGTATACAGAACTGATCCGCCACCTTTTTCACGAAATGCAGTTTTTGCTCCACCAGCAAAACCGTCATACCAATCTCCTGATTAAGCTTGCGAATGACCTCGCCAATCTCGGCAACAATATTAGGTTGTATGCCCTCGGTGGGCTCATCGAGAATCAACAGCCTGGGGTCGATCACCAGGGCGCGTCCGATGGCAAGTTGTTGTTGCTGACCACCCGAGAGGTCGCCGCCAAGGCGATGCCGCATCTCCTTGAGCACCGGAAAGAGATCATAGATCGATTCCGGAATCTTGCGCACCCGGTCAGGCCGTGCCGGCAGGCCAATAAGAAGGTTCTCCTCCACGGTCAGCAAGGGAAAGATCTGCCGCCCCTGCGGCACATACCCGATACCGGCCCTGGCTCGATGCTCCATAGGTTTCGTATGCAATAGCATATCGCGATAGTGTATCTCACCCGATGCCAGAGGCAAGGCGCCCATGATGCAATTGAGCAGCGTGGTCTTGCCCACACCATTACGTCCCATCAGGCAGGTGCACTGTCCTTCGACGACCTCGAGATCGATATCCCAGAGGGTATGGCTTTGTGCGTAATATTGGTTCAGACCATGAATATGCAGCATCTTATTCACCCAGATAGACCTCCACGACACGCGGATCTTCCTGCACCTCCGTCATACTGCCTTCGGCCAGCACGCTGCCCTGGTGTAATACGGTCACTTTGCGTGCGATCGACCGCACGAACTCCATATCGTGTTCAACGACGATCACCGAGTGCTTGCCAGCCAGGGAGGTCAGAAGTTCCGCCGTACGCTCCATCTCCTGATGTGTCATGCCGGCCACTGGCTCGTCCACCAACAACAGGGCCGGTTTTTGCATCAGCAACATGCCGATTTCCAGCCACTGTTTCTGGCCATGGGAGAGCTTTCCTGCCATATCCTTCGCTAATGCCTCCAACCGGATGATGCCCAACACCTCGGCGATGAGATCGCGCTGTTCACCGCTGAGCGTCGCGAACAACATGGGCATCAGACGTTTGTCCTGTGCCATCGCCAGTTCCAGGTTCTGCATCACGGTCAGGTTTTCGAATACGGTGGGCTTTTGAAATTTCCGGCCTATGCCTGCCTCGGCGATCTCGGGTTCATCCATCTCCAGAAGATTGAGCCGCTGGCCGAACCAGGCATGCCCAGAATCCGGTTGGGTCTTCCCAGTAATGATATCCATCATCGTGGACTTGCCTGCCCCGTTCGGTCCGATAATGCAGCGCAGCTCCCCGGCCTCGATATAAAGATTTAGATCATTGATCGCCTTAAAACCATCGAAGCTCTTATTCAAACCCTCGAGGTAGAGGATGATGTTATGCGTCAGATCAAGTTGGGGCGGTTCGGGCGGCACCAGAAACTCGAACACCCGATCACGCTGGGGTAATTCCTTGATGAGTTCAACCGACTTCATGCCTTGGCCGCCCGCATAGATCTAAGTCCAACAATGCCCTTGGGCAGAAACAAGGTGACGAGAACGAACATCGCCCCCAGGGCATACAGCCAGACCTCTGGAAACTCGGCGGTGAAATAGGTCTTGGAATAATTTACCAGCAAGGCCCCGACCACGGCGCCATATAGGGTACCCCGACCGCCAATGGCCACCCAGATGATCAGTTCGATGGAGTTCAGCGGCGAAAATTCTCCGGGATTGATAATGCCGACCTGGGGTACATAGAGTGCACCCGCGATCCCTGCCAGCACCGCCGAGAACACGAAGATGCCCAGCTTGATGTATTCCACCCGGTAACCTACAAAGCGGCAGCGGCTTTCCGCATCGCGCACCGCGACACAGGCCAGACCCAGGCGCGAACTGACGATGTAGCGACTAATGATATAACCGATCGCAAGGGCCAGGGCCGTGGCCAGGAACAATGCGATACGAGTACTGTCTTCACGCAAATCGAAACCGAGGATGTCCTTGAAGTCCGTCAATCCGTTATTGCCGCCAAATCCCATTTCATTGCGGAAAAAGGCCAGCATCAGGGCATAGGTCAGGGCCTGGGTCATAATAGACAGATAAACGCCCGTCACCCTGGAGCGGAAGGCCAGATACCCGAACACATAAGCCAGCACACCCGGCACCAGGATGATCATCAATACGGCAAACCAGAACTGATCAAAGCCATGCCAGAACCAGGGAAGTTCGCTCCAGTTCAGAAACACCATAAAATCTGGCAGTTCGGGATTGCCGTAGACGCCACGATCACCGATCTGGCGCATCAGGTACATGCCCATGGCATAGCCACCCAGGGCAAAGAAGGCCCCATGCCCCAAACTCAAAATGCCCAGATAGCCCCAGACCAGGTCGGCTGAGAGCGCCAGCAGGGCGAAGGCCAGATACTTACCGATCAGGGTCACGCTATAGGTAGATATATGGAAAATATTATCCGGCGGCACCAGCAGATTGCATATGGGTACGATGATACTGGTAGCCAGCAGCAGCCCCAGAAGCCATTGGCCAGGCTTGTCCTGTACTAAGGTTTCAAGCATGCGCATAGATCAATCCTCCGCCGCCCGGCCGCGTTGAGGGAACAACCCCTTGGGCCTTTTCTGTATGAACAGGATTATGAAGACCAGAACCAGTATCTTGGCCATCACGGCACCCGCCCAGGGCTCAATCACTTTGTTCACCACGCCCAGGCTCATACCGGCCACCAGGGTACCCCAGAGATTACCCACGCCGCCGAAGACCACCACCATGAATGAATCGATAATGTAGGCCTGACCAAGATTGGGCCCGACGTTGGTCAACAGACTCAGGGCCACTCCGGCCATACCCGCTATCCCGGAACCCAGGCCGAAGGTCAGGGCATCGACCCACTCGGAACGCACGCCCATGGCCCTGGCCATCGCACGGTTCTGCGATACGGCACGCACCTGTAACCCCAGGGTGGATTTTTTCATTACCATCAGCAAGGCCGTGAACACCAGCAAAGTAAAGATAATGATATAGAGTCGATTCCAGGTCAGGGCCAGCACCTCGTTGATCTGCCAGGCACCTGACATCCATTGGGGTGTCTCGACACTGCGATTTAGGGGAGAAAAAATTGAACGTACCGTCTGTTGCAGGATCAGGCTGATCCCGAAGGTCGCCAGCAGGGTCTCCAGGGCGCGACCGTAAAGAAAACGAATTATGCCCCGCTCTATGGCGACGCCGACCAGCCCGGCAACGATGAAGGCTGCCGGTATCGCCACAATGATGGACAGGCCGATGTGATTCGGCATCAGCAACTGGACGACATAAGTGGTATAGGCACCGATCATCATCAGCTCGCCATGGGCCATGTTGATCACGCCCATCACGCCGAAGGTAATGGCCAGACCAATCGCTGACAAGGCCAGTACCGACCCCAAACTCAGACCAAAGAATACGGTCTCGGCAACGGCATAGAGATCACGTTGCGCCTCGATCTTGTTGATGGCTGCCTGTGCACTGTCCTCCAGCTCCCCATTGGGCGCCTTATATTCAGTGAGTGCATTCAGCGCCGAAGGATTGAGGCTGGATGAGAGGGTCTCGATCGCCGATGCCTGAGCCGCCTCGTCGCCCTGCTCCAGTTGTATGATCGCCAGCAGCGTCTGCATGGCTGACAACACCCGGCCATCCTGCTCCTCATAAACAAGCGGTGCAATCAACGCAGCGGTCTCTTCATCCGGCTCCTTCAAGAGTTCCTGTACCGCTTCCAACCTGACTGCCGCATCCTCGTGTTTGAGTTGCATGGAGGCCAGGGACTGGCGAATCTGCACCCTCAGACGATTGTTGATCCTGACCTTCTTGTAACCCCGTTTGTTTTCCTGGGTCGCGGTGTTACCACCGAACAGCGGTGTGAATAGATAGTTGTCCCCGTCTTCGCGAAGTATGAACAACGCCTTGTTGGATTTGGCATAAAACAACTGACCTTCGAGCATGGCCTTGAGCGCAGGCAGTGCCTCGGGTGGATTCTGTTGGACGATGGCCTCGATGGCTTCAGCCTTGTCGCTATAGCTCTTTTTGCTCAGGGTGTTCCAGGCCTCATCGAGATTTAAAACCTCCGCAAAGCCCCCCTGAAAAAACCCAAGACAGGCAAGACACAATAACCACGACAGTAGTCGTATCATCTGAGGTCTTGCATAATGAACGATCATAACCGGTCTCAACTATTTTTAACAAAAGGGGTATGGCCTTCAGGCTATCACGCATGAAAAACCATACCCCCATACGTCGTTACTTAAGTGCTGACATTATCCAATCAGTAGTTCTGGCCGCTGCACTTTTTGGTCTTGACGTTGTAGTTACCGCAAGACATAGGCGCACGCCAGTCTGAGATCAGATCCTTGGAGCCAGGCAGGAAATCGGACCAGGCATCACCCGGCACCAGACCCGATGTCTCCCAGACAATGTCAAACTGACCATCTTTCTGTATCTCACCGATCAACACAGGCTTGGTAATGTGATGATTAGGCATCATGGCCGAGAAACCACCGGACAGGTTAGGCACCGCAACGCCGATCATGGCCTCCTGTACAGCCTTGGGATCCGTGGTACCGGCCTTCTCGACGGCCTTTACCCACATGTTGAAGCCGATGTAATGGGCCTCCATGGGATCATTGGTGACACGCTTCTTGTCCTTGATGAACTTGTGCCAGGCCTCGATGAATTCTTCATTCTCGTCGGATTCGACGCTCATGAAGTAGTTCCAGGCTGCCAGATGACCGACCAGGGGTTTCGTATCCAGGCCGGAGAGTTCTTCCTCACCGACGGAGAAGGCCACTACAGGGATATCCTCGGCGGAGATGCCCTGGTTACCCAGTTCCTTGTAGAAAGGCACGTTGGCGTCACCATTGATGGTAGAGACCACCGCAGTCTTCTTGCCGGCGCTGCCGAATTTCTTGATATCGGAAACGATGGATTGCCAGTCGGAGTGACCGAAGGGTGTGTAGTTGATCATGATGTCCTTCTTGTCCACACCCTTGGCGATCAGATAGGCCTCGAGGATCTTGTTGGTGGTGCGCGGATAGACATAATCCGTACCCGCCAGCACCCAACGCTCCACACCGATATCGTTCATCAGATAATCCACAGCGGGAATGGCCTGCTGGTTCGGCGCCGCGCCAGTGTAAAACACATTCTTCGAGGATTCCTCACCTTCATACTGCACTGGATAGAACAAGACGCTGTCGAGTTCCTCAATGACCGGCAATACAGACTTGCGCGATACAGAGGTCCAGCAACCGAAGATCACATCGGTACCTTCCTTGGTGACCAGCTCACGCGCCTTCTCGGCGAACAAGGGCCAGTTGGAAGCGGGATCGACCACCACGGCCTCGAGCTTCTTGCCCAGTACACCACCTTTCTTGTTCTGCTCCTCGATGAGCATCAGCATGGTATCTTTAAGGGTCGTCTCTGAGATCGCCATAGTACCGGACAGGGAGTGCAGGACACCGACCTTGATGGTCTCTTCCGCCATTGCCAGTCCGGCCGAGGCCATCGACGCCACCATCAGCAACGAGGTGAACGCCATTTTTTTCAGGGTTTTCATTGTCATGATTAAAGCTCCTGTGTTTTATGCTTCATTAAATTTGATACTGGACACCAAAGAGGATGGCATTACTGTCTTCACCCTTGAGCCCACTGGCATTGGCGTCTCCACTGGTCACGTTAAGATTGACCCTTAGGTTATGTCCATCAATGACGTAATTGACACCCAACTCTCCCAAAGAACTATTATCGGCATCGGTTGGATCGTTATAGGTATAACGCACATAGGGCTGGAACTGCCCAATGCCCACCTTGCCGCTGAACAAATAAGCAAATGTGCCAAAGTAGGCCTTACCATCAAACATCGGAAAATCAGGGGCGACCGCATCCGTGGACACATCGAACACCTTGTATTCACCTTCAGCCGTGATCACCGAACCGTTCTTTAAGGGTTTCTCGAACAGACCATCAACAACATAACCTGAGAACGAACCAGACTCTGTCGCCGTTCCATAACCATCACCCTGATACTGAGCAGCGAGGCCTATGGTGAGGATATCTCCCGCCTTGCCAAAGTAGGTACTGCTCGTGAAGTAAGCTGGATTAGGTTCCATGTTAAAAATGTTATAAGCGAGTCGGGTAGCGAATAGCGGATCCCCACTCTGATTGGCAA
Organism: Thiotrichales bacterium; assembly: GCA_024762895.1. Classification (GTDB taxonomy): domain Bacteria; phylum Pseudomonadota; class Gammaproteobacteria; order J044; family J044; genus JANTGN01. The sequence continues at coordinate 6,535 of JANTGN010000027.1, read as the reverse complement.
CCCCACGATAACCCTCAAAGGCGCCGGCAGCATACTGGAATTTACCGACCGTACCCCAGAACGTAATACCTTCATCACGACCATAGGTACCTGCCAGGCCGTCTGCGCCATTGTTAATATCGTTATCAGAGGGGTACAAGGGAACGGTATATTGACTCCATGTCAGACCATAAAACGGTCCGTTCATCTCGATACGGTCCGCGGGAGTCAGCATACGTCCAATCCAAACATTGAAGTGCTTGCTGGGTTCATACTGAAGGACAGCATCCAGTACTCCATATTCACCCCACATCTTTTCCGTATTGAAGGTAAACTTGAAGTCCTTGGCGACCTGACCGGCCACATAGATACGCGCATTTTCCAGTGTGAAGTCTGTGCTGGTGGAGCCATCCGGCGCGGAATCACTAGCTGCCGAGACCGAGGCACGAATTCCGGCCCCGACGCTGACCCAGCGCGTATCGTCGATTTCGAACTTGGCGCCGGCCATGGCGGTGGTGCTGCATGTTGCAAGAACGCCACTCGCGAGCAGCATTCGACCTAGATTGAGTTTTTTCAACATCTCTGTTTCCCCGATTGCTAAGGCCTAAGGCCCGAAAACGTCATGGAAAGCCAGGCGACTTTCTTAGCTGCACAGCCTATACAGAGACGGTCAAGGAAAAAATTCGGCAAGTGGCGCAGAGCCATACGTCAAATGACGCATGGTGTAGAATTTGCTTATTGGCTATCAATGGCATTCGAGAGTAGCGCCACCCTACATAGGAATGTAAACGGTTCACTGACGATGAAGAAAGACGTTGCGCTAATCAGGCGCGAGTATAATCAATGGGTAGCGAACGAGACCCTTGAGGACTATGCCCTGCGCTTCACCGCCAAGAAGGCGCGACGCTGGTCCTCGGCCTGGGTAGCGAATACAGCCCTGGGCATCGTTTCTTTTCTGGCCCTGGAGGCCATTGGAGGCGCCATCACTCTGGATTACGGCTTCACTAATGCCTTTTGGGCGATACTGGTGGTAGGTGCTATTATCTTTCTCTCCGGCCTGCCCCTCACCTATTACGCCGCGCGTGACGGCGTTGACATCGACCTGCTCACACGTGGTGCAGGTTTCGGCTATATCGGCTCCACGATCTCGTCGTTGATCTACGCCTCCTTTACCTTCATCTTCTTCGCCCTGGAAGCGGCCATCATGTCCATGGCTATCCATATGCTGACACCCATCCCGCTGTCCCTCGCCTATATTATCAGCGCCCTGGTGGTGATCCCCCTGGTGACCCACGGCATCACCCGCATCTCCCGGTTCCAGGCCTGGACCCAGCCCATCTGGCTGGTGATGCAGATCCTGCCGCTGATCTATATCGCCGTGAACGAAGCCTCCGCCTTCGACGAGTGGCTGGCCTTCGGCGGTATCGAGGCACCAATCGACAAGGGGTTCGACCTGCTCCTTTTTGGTGCGGCCGCTGCAGTGATCTTCCCCCTGATTGCCCAGAATGGCGAACAGGCTGATTTCCTGCGTTTCATGCCCATCGCGAATAAACGCAACAGGCTACAATGGTGGATGGCCGTGATCGGCGCCGGGCCCGGTTGGGTCATTATCGGTATTATCAAGCTCTTCATCGGTTCCTTCCTGGCTGTAGTGACACTGAACCACGGCATGTCCGCCAGCCTGGCCAACGACCCGGCACATATGTACGCCGTGGCCTTCAGCTACATCACCCTGAATCCAGAGATCGCACTCTGGCTTGCGGGAATCTTCGTCGTCATCTCCCAGCTCAAGATCAACGTCACCAATGCCTATGCGGGCTCAATCGCCTGGGGCAATTTTTTCTCACGGCTCACACACAGTCATCCTGGCCGGGTCGTATGGCTGTTCTTCAATGTCGCCATCGCCCTGATGCTGATGGAGCTGGGGCTCTATCAGGCCTTCGAGAACATCCTGGTCACCTATGCCATACTCGTCGTGGCCTGGGTCGGTAGCGTGGTCGCGGACCTGGTCATCAACAAACCTCTGGGCCTGAGTCCCCGTCACATAGAATTCCGCCGTGGTCATCTCTACGACATCAATCCGGTGGGCGTGATCTCGATGTTCCTGGCCTCCTGTGTCGGTATCGCAGCCAGCCTCGGCCTGTTTGGGGCGGTGCCGCAGGCGCTGGCCGCCTTCCTGTCCCTGGCCCTGCCATTTATCACCGTGCCCCTTATCGCCTGGCTGACTCGTGGGCGTTATTATCTCGCGCGCTCCGATGAACTGCCGCCCGAAGAGCACGGACAACATCGATGCAGCGTCTGTGAGAACCATTTCGATCATGAGGACATGAGTCATTGTCCCAGCTATGACGCCCCCATCTGCTCCCTGTGCTGCGCCCTGGATGCACATTGCGGTGATCAGTGCCGGCCCGAGGCCCATCTCGCCGCACAGACCTCCTCTGTATTCAGCCGCATACTGCCGCAGCGCCTCAATGCGCTACTGCACTCCGTTACCGGTCATTTCCTGGGTATCTTTATGATCACATCCGGCATCATTGCCGGCCTGCTTGCCGTGGTGTTCTATGCACAGCAAGGAAAATCACAGTCTGAATTGGCCTTAATCAGCAGCACCCTCTGGCAGGTCTTCTTTTTGTTACTGTTGATCACCGGAGTCCTGATCTGGCTTTATGTACTGGCCCAGCGCAGCGCCCGTTTTGCCTTGAGTGAGACGCAGATCCATGCCGACCTGTTATCTAGCGAGGTCACGGCGCATGAGGCCACCGCCGTGGAACTAGCGCAGGCCCGCGATACCGCCAACGCCGCCAACCAGGCCAAGTCTCGCTACCTATCAGGTGTCAGTCACGAACTGAGGACTCCACTCAACACCATATTCGGTTATACCCAGCTCATGGAATCCGACGCGGGTCTGGATGATAAAAACCGTAATATCGCCACAGTCATCAGGCGCAGTAGTGAGCATCTATCCGACGTCATCGAAGGGCTGCTGGAGATTTCCAAGATCGAGGCCCGCAAGCTTGAACTGCATCGCGACACCGTCGACCTGCGCGCCCTGATTCAGCAACTGGACGAGATGTTCCGCCCCCTCGCCGAGAGCAAGGGCATCGAGCTGTTCGTCGACTGTCAGCCGGAACTGCCTCGCTTCGTCACCGTCGATGAAAAACGTCTGCGCCAGATTCTCTTGAACCTTTTATCTAACGCCATCAAATTTACGCTTGAGGGCCAGGTAATCCTGGACATCAGTTATCGTAATCAGGTAGCGCGTATGGTGGTGAAGGACTCCGGCATCGGCATCGCCGAGCAGGACCGGAACAAGGTATTTGAACCCTTCGAGCGCCTCTCCGAAAGTAAGGCCAGGATGATCAGCGGCACAGGCCTGGGCCTGCCCATCTCGCGCCTGCTGGTGGAGATGATGGGGGGCAACCTCGAATTCCAGAGTGAGCCTGGCGTGGGCAGTGCGTTTTATCTGACCTTATTCCTGCCCAGCGTTGCCGGCAAGCTGTCCATAGACCGAAATCAGGATGACATACAGGGCTACGCGGGGCGACCACGGCATATCATGGTGGTTGACGATGAGATCAGGCATCGCAAGCTGATTCATGACTTCCTTGCCCCATTGGGTTTCGTGGTACATGAAGCTGAATCGTCCGAACAGATGCTCGATAGTCTGCAGAGTCTTACAATTGATCTCTTCATACTCGACATATCCCTGCCCGGTATGGATGGTTGGGAGCTCTTATCAAGAATCCGCGGACGCGGATTCAAGCAGCCCGTGATTATACTCTCGGCTAATCCCTATGAAGACGCAGATCTGCAACAAAAACATGCCGACTTCCAGGCCTACATCGCCAAGCCCCTGCGGCTGGAAAAACTGTTGGAACAGTTGCAGTCCTGCATGGAGTTGCGCTGGGAAGATGCGAACCCTGCGAACGACAACAACGAAGCCCCTGTGGATACCGGGATTCTGCCCAGCCCCAAATCCATTATCGCGCTGCGGGACTTCGCCAAGATCGGTTATCTCAAGGGCGTACTTGAATGCACCACGCATCTCGAAAAACAAAACCCAAAGGCCCGCCTGGTGAATGACATCAGAAGTATGGCCGACATATGCGATCTTGCGGGCATCGTACGTATCGTCGATGAACACTATGGCACTGCGGAATAATAATGCTGAAATTCAAGGATAAAACCACGGTCCTGGTCGTCGATGATGACCCCAATTCTCTGGGCATGATCAATATGGCCCTGGATGAGGCCGGCATTGCCGTTCTTATCGCCCTCAACGGTCAGCAGGCCCTGCATGTGCTGGAACAGATCACGCCCGACGTAATCCTGTTGGATGCAGTGATGCCGGTGATGGATGGTTTCGAATGCGCCGTGGAAATCCGCAAGAAACTCCCCCTCACGCCCGTCATCTACATGACGGGGCTCAGCGAGGTCGAACATATCGTCAAGGCCTTCGACACTGGCGGCAATGATTATATCGTCAAACCCATACATCCCGAAGAGTTGCTAGTGCGCATACGCCAGCATACCAGCAGCGCCCGTATGCTCATGGACGCCCAGAAGATGCTCGATACCATGCGTCAGCATGTCTTCTGCATTGACAACCACGGCAGAATCCTCTGGGCCACGCCCGAGGCCCAGGACCTGCTGTCTCAATACCAGCAGCAACCGGGGCCTGCCAGCGTCGAACTCGCCGACCAGCTCAGCAGCTGGCTTCCCAATGGCCAGGCCGGTCACGACCTCGCCCTGCCACTACGCCAGGACAAGATCGTGCTGACCGTGCAGTACTACAAACAGAATGAAGAAGACGAATATCTCCTGAAGATCCAATCCCCCAATGTCGAGATTGACCCTTCAGTGCTGGAAGAAGGCCTGTCGATCACCAACCGCGAGGCGGAAGTCCTGTTATGGCTGGCACACGGCAAGACCAATCGCGAGATTGCCGACATCCTCGACATGAGCCCGAGAACCGTCAACAAACACCTGGAACACATGTTCCCCAAGATCGGTGCCAGCAATCGTACTTCGGCGGCCTCGGTGGCGATACAAACCATCCTGGGAGGGAGGATTGGAAGGCCATTGAGCTAAATTCAACGTTCTAAAATGGCAATACCCCATTTAAAAAGCTGAGTCTTAGAAGACCTGAACTGATTCTGACCGGCGGGTTCTCAATACTTATTGCCATACTTACATATGCATATAAAAGCGATACTTTGCTAAGCTTTCGGTATGAGCATGGATAGCTTTAAGTGGGATCCAAATAAGGATTTGATGAATCAAGCCAAACACGGCATTTCATTTGCCGAAACCCAATACACTTTCGCAGATCCCAACCGTGTAATTGCAGATGATATGACCCACACACAAAACAAACAACGTTATTACTACTTTGGCAAGGTCGGTAAAGGCATCATAACCGTACGGTTTACATATCGTCATGGCATTATTCGGATATTCGGCGCGGATTATTGGCGTAAAAGAAAAGAGATCTATGAGCAAGAAAATAACATACCGCTACGAACCGATCGGGCCGGTTAAAGTCGTACCTGACTTCCTACCCAGTCCGGACGAGTTAGCCTTTAAAGAAGATACGGTGAAAATCACCATTAGCCTCAGCAAAGAGAGTGTTGAATTTTTCAAACGTGGGGCGGAAAACATCATACCCAATATCAAAAATGATACGGCGTTTATTGGATGCTTATACACAGGCGCATAAAACAACTTTGAAAAAACGACCAAGTCCGCGTAGATAGCACTTTCCTCGATAGAGCCTTAACGAGGATAGACAATCAAACCTATAAAAAAGGCCTCTCTCATGAGGGGCCTTTTTATTCCACCAAGACTACTTCTTTTTCTTCGGCATATAAATATCCGTACAAACCCCTTCGGCCACCTCGGCAGCAAACTTGAAGGTCTCCGACAGGGTCGGATGCGGATGTATGGTCAGGCCGATATCCTCGGCATCGGCCCCCATTTCCAGCGCCAGCACTGCCTCGCCGATGAGCTCACCGGCGTTAGGGCCGGTGATACCGGCGCCGATGATACGGCCGTCTTCACCGAACAGAACCTTGGTCAGGCCCTCATTACGACCGATACTCAGGCTGCGGCCACTGGCCGCCCAGGGGAAGATGCCTTTTTCGAATTCCACACCCTGCTCGGTGGCCTCGGTCTCGCTCAACCCCATCCATGCCACCTCGGGATCGGTATAGGCGACGGAAGGAATGGTGCGGGCGTCGAAGAATGACTTCATGCCGCAGATGACCTCAGCGGCGATCACAGCCTCGTAGGTCGCCTTGTGCGCCAGCATGGGCTGGCCGACGATGTCACCGATGGCATAGATATGATCGACATTGGTGTGCTGCTGTTTATCGACCGAGATGAAGCCGCGTTCATCGACCATGACCCCCGCCTTCTCGGCATCGATCAGCTTGCCATTCGGTGAACGGCCGATGGCAACCAGTACACGATCAAAGACATCTTCCTCGGGAGCATTCTTGCCCTCGAATCGAACCTTGAGGCCCTTCTTCTCAGGAATGATCTCGGTGACCTTGGT
>JANTGN010000026.1 GCA_024762895.1 Thiotrichales bacterium | reverse complement strand
GTTTGCTGAGGATTACTCGATTGCAACTGCCAGGGGGGAAACCGTTAGAGGCGAGAGATTTTCTGAATGGACGCAGCCTGCTCAACGAGCAATTAGGGTAGTTCATGGCTGCCCGTGCCCTGGCTGCGAGGCTCCTGCTCGAGGTGATGGAGGGGGCTTCGTTATCCCGAGTGATGCCTCGGATTGATGGGCATGGAGAGTCGGCGCTGATTCAGGAGCTGGTTTATGGCTGCCTGAGATGGCATTTCAAGCTCACTGGAATTCTTGATCAACTACTGGATAAACCGCTGAGGAACAAGGATCGGGATATCGAGTGCCTCTTGCGGGTAGGGTTGTATCAGCTCATGGAAATGCGGATACCGGAGCATGCGGCCCTGAATGAGACTGTTCGCGAAACGCGAACAATGAAGAAGGCCTGGGCCAGGGGGCTGGTCAACGGCGTAATGAGGCAGTATCAACGGCAGCATCAGGAGGTCCTTGACCGGCTGGATACGGCCGCAGCACTCAGTCATCCCGTCTGGCTGGTCAATGAACTTCAAAAGGTCTATCCGGAGCAATGGCGTTTGGTCTGTGAGGCCAACAACCAACGTCCTCCAATGACCTTAAGGGTGAATGAATGCCATCAATCGGTCGATCAATATCTGGAGACACTGAAAAAGGCAGGGATTGAGGCCCGACGACATGAATGTGCCCCACAGGCACTGATATTAAACCGGCCCTGTGATGTGTCGAGTCTGCCTGGCTTTTTTGAGGGCTGGGTATCCGTGCAGGATGCGGCGGCACAACTGGCGGCTCACTTTCTAAATATTGAGCCTGAAATGCGTATCCTGGATGCCTGTGCAGCTCCTGGAGGGAAGACGGCTCATATCCTGGAGCAGGGAGAGTCGGTCGAGGTATGGGCGGTAGAGAAGGACGGGCAGCGTATACCCCGCCTGGAACAGACCCTGTCCCGCCTGGGGCTGTCGGCCAGGGTCGTTCATGCCGATGCCGCCGAGGTGGATGTCTGGTGGGATGGAAGGCCGTTCGATCGTATTTTGCTGGACGCCCCCTGTTCGGCCACCGGGGTCATCAGGCGACACCCGGATATACGCCTTCATCGAAGGCCTGAAGATATACAGCAATTGCGTGAGGAGCAGCAAAGATTGTTGGGTGCACTGTGGCCCTTGTTGCGGTCAGGTGGTATGTTGCTCTACGCAACCTGTTCGGTACTTCCTCAGGAGAACGTCGAGCAGATCTCATGGTTCGTTGATGACCGCGAGGATGCCAGTGAGATACCGCTGGACATGGTGTGTGGAGAAAAACAGGCCTTTGGTCGACAGATACTTCCTGGAGACCATGGGATGGATGGGTTTTATTACGCTGGACTGTTAAAGCGGTGAAAAGGCTGCAAGGTCAAATTCTGGTGCTCCTGATCGGCTTGTTTCTGGCCGGGCCGCTTATGGCAGGAGAAAAGACGCGTATTCATATTCAGGATATGGATATCAACCTCGTTGACGGCATCTACCAGATTCAGGGAAAAATCGAGATCGATCTCAAGGACCCACTGCTGGGAGCGCTGAATAGTGGTGTGGCACTGGAGTTCGTCATCAACTATGAAATTGTTCGTTCACGTGGCTGGTGGTTTGATAAACAGATTGCTGAGGTGAGCCAGCGTTACCAGATCTCCTATCATGCCCTGAGCCGTCAATACCTTCTGACAAACCTGAATACACGTTCCGTGGATACCTTTTACAGCCTCGCCAGGCTGGAGGAAGTACTGGGGGATGTCAGTGATTTTCCCCTGCTGGATGCCTCATTGCTCCGGCCGAAAAAGATCTACCGCATTCGAATGCGTGCCTACTTTGATTATGATGAATTACCTATTCCACTGCGTATGAGAGCCTATTCCAGCTCTGCATGGCGTCCTGACAGTGGCTGGTTGGTATGGCCGCTCCGCTAAGATCATTAACAACCAGTGTGTTGCCGGTCATAGGGCTTTTTGTCCTGTTGCTGCTGTCCCTGTACCTGATGAGTGATGCAACGCAGAACTCTGAACGGTTTGGTCGTCTCTACATCAGTCTCCTGATCTTTAATTCTCTGATCATGCTCTTCCTGGTCGTCATGATAGGCATGAACCTGTTCGAGGTCCTGCGCCAGGTCTTTAGCCGGGCACCGGGTTCACGTCTGACGCTACGCCTCATTACGATCTTCGTTGTGCTGGCATTGGTGCCGGTCTTTATTGTGTATATCTTTGCCTTTCGATTCCTGGACGAGGGCATTGATAGCTGGTTTGATGTGCGCGTTGAAGAGTCGCTGGAAGATGCCCTGGAGCTCAGTCGTGTGACCCTGGATGAGCGTATGCGTGATTTCGGGCTGGAGATGAAGGTCATGAGCCAGCGACTGCGAGGTGTTTCCAATGATATGGCGGCACTGGTGCTGAATGATTTGCGCCAGGAGACCAAGGCCACCGAACTGTATCTGCTGGGCGACACGAATCAGATCATTGCCTCGAGTAGTGAGTCCACTTATCTTCCGGTGCCGCCGGGCATGAGCCAAAGCGACCTCATCATCAGCGGACAAGGCGAGCCGATGATGCGTCTGGAACCAGGGCAGGACTCCATGATGTATGTTCGTGGTGCTGCCTATGTGTCAACCGAAGACCCGACCATGAAGCCTTATTTATTGCTGGTCAGATTTCCCCTCGGTAAGCGTATCAGTGAGCTGGCTCAGAGTGTTCAGGAGTCCTTTGCAGAATACAAGGAACTGACCTATCTGAGGGTGCCCATGAAACAGAACTTTTTTCTCACCTTGACCCTGGTGCTGTTGATTAGTGTGCTGTTTGCGGTCTGGGCGGCATTCTTTTCGGCCAGACGACTGATGGCCCCGATAGAAGAACTGGCCGAGGGTACACGTGCGGTGGCTTCCGGTGAATACTACAAGAAGCTGACGGTCGGTAATCGAGATGAACTCGGATTTCTGGTCAATTCGTTTAACGAGATGACCTCACGCCTGGCCCAGGCCTATGAACAGGTCGATCTGAGTAAACGGCAGGCGGAAGATCAACGCAGCTATCTGCAAACGGTACTCGAGCACCTGACTTCAGGTGTTATTACTCTTGATGGCGAGGGGCGACTGCGTACCGCTAATGCCGAGGCCGGTCATATCCTTGGCACCTCCCTGTCGATGGAGAACTGCCGTGGGCGCCTGCTTCGGGAAGTGGCCAACGAGATGCCGGTCGTGGGCAGTTTTTATGACGGTATCCAGGAACCTCTGGAGGAAGGTCATGATGACTGGCAGGAGGAAATCACGCTTTATGGAAATTCAGGTAAGAAGGTCCTGATTTGTCGTGGAGCCCTGTTGCCCAGCACCTCGGATGATGAACTGGCCGGTTCGGTGATTGTATTTGAAGATGTCACGCACATGATTCAGGCGCAACGCGATGCCGCCTGGGGTGAGGTCGCGCGTCGCCTGGCGCATGAAATTAAAAACCCCTTAACCCCGATCCAGTTATCTGCTGAACGAATGCAGCGTAAGCTGACCAGGGTGCTTGATCAGGATTCCGCTGAGATACTCAACCGCTCGACACAGACCATAGTCTCTCAGGTGGAATCCATGAAATCCATGGTTAATGCCTTCAGTGATTATGCCAGGACACCACAGATGGAGTTGTCTACGGTGAATCTTAATCAACTCGTAACGGAGGCATTTGATCTATATCGAAATAATCCCCAGGGGGTCTATATTCGGCTGAATACTGATGATGTCCTGCCTGGTATCGAGGCCGATGCCGGACGCATCAGGCAATTACTCAATAACCTGATCAAGAACGCGATAGAGGCAGTTGAGAGTCAGGCCGAAGGCAGGGTAGAACTAAGTACTCGGAGCGTGTCTGAAACAAACGGGCGTTATGTTGAACTCCTGGTGATCGATAATGGACCGGGAATACCCGATGATCTATTCAGTCAGTTGTTTGAGCCCTATGTGACAGGTAAATCACGTGGCACCGGACTAGGCCTGGCCATTGTCAAGAAGGTGGTCGAAGAGCATGGCGGCATCATCTGGGCGGAAAACAGAGAAGAGGGTGGAGCCGCTATCCATGTACGCCTGTTGGTGGAAGGCGTCGAGCAGGACCGATATAAAGTGGAGCAATTTGAGGTATGACGGGGCAGCATATCCTGGTAATAGATGACGAACCGGATATTCGAAATCTGGTGCGCGATATTCTTGAAGATGAGGGCTACGAGGTCAGTGTGGCAGAAAATGCCCAACAGGCCCGTGAACAGCGACGGTTGAGAAAACCTGATCTGATCCTGCTGGATATCTGGATGCCGGGTACCGATGGTATCACCCTGCTTAAAGAATGGCAGGAGGGTGATGGGCTGCCCTGCCCGGTGATCATGATGTCGGGACATGGCACGGTAGAGACAGCGGTGGAGGCGACTCGTCTGGGTGCCTATGATTTTATCGAGAAGCCCATCTCCCTGGCACGACTACTACTGATCGTTAATCGGGCCCTGGAAGCGAATCACCTGGCCCAGGAAAATATTGGCCTGAAACAGCAGCTGCCCGAAGTGCAGGTACCCATAGGGAGTAGCCAGTTGATCAGGGAGTTATGTGAGCAAACCCGGCGCGTGGCCCAGCACGATACAGCCGTTCTGATCACTGGCGAACAGGGGTCGGGAAAGCAGACCTTCGCCCGCTATCTGCATAAACTGAGTTCGCGCAGTGATGGTGCCTTCGTCGTATTGTCGGTTATTTCTCATTCCGGTGAGACCGCAGCCAAGGAGCTGTTCGGGTCAGAAAAAGATGGTCAGCTACATTATGGGCTGTTGGAACAGGCGAACGGTGGCGTCCTTTTTATTGAAGAACTGACGGACCTGGACCTCACCACTCAGGCCCATTTACTGACCGCCCTGGAGTCCAACAGCTTCCTGCGTATTGGTGGAACCGAGGCGGTGCATATAGATGTCCGGGTCATAGCGGCCAGTCACAAGGATCTGGATGAAGCGGTCCGTTCCGGTCATCTGAGAAATGATCTGTATTACCGCCTGAACGTAGTGCCGCTTTCGATACCCCCATTGCGGGACCACTCAGAGGATATTCCCGAGCTGGTGGAATATTATGTCAACCTGTTTAATACGCAACAGGGCCTGGCCTACCGGCATTTTCCTGTCTCCGTGCAAAATTATCTGCGCAATTTTTACTGGCCGGGTAATGTTCGCGAATTACAGAATCTGGTTCAGAGGCTGCTGATACTTGGCCATGAACCCGAGGTCACTATGGATGAAGTGGAAATGGCGCTGGGTGGTCGGCCACTAATTGAGGGCGGAGAGTCTTCCGTGATCAGTGCGAGCTGGACACAGCTCCCGTTGCGTGAGGCCAGAGAACAGTTTGAACGCCAGTATCTGCAACTCAAGCTGGATGAGGTGGATGGCAATATGAGCCAGCTGGCAAAACTGGTAGGGATGGAGCGCACGCATTTATATCGTAAACTGCGCGCCCTGAATATTGACCCCAAACATCGGGAAGGCGGATGAAAATCATTATCCTGGGGGCCGGGCAGGTGGGTAGTTCACTGGCCGGTAACCTGGCCAGCGAGGCAAACGATATTACCGTTGTGGATGCCAATGGTGACGCCCTGAGAGAGCTCAAGGATCGACTGGATATCCGTACCGTCGTTGGGCACGGGTCTCATCCTGATGTGCTCGAGCGGGCGGGTGCTGAAGATGCCGAGATGCTCATTGCCGTGACTAACAGCGATGAGACCAACATGGTTGCATGTCAGGTTTCTTATACCCTGTTTCATACACCTACCAAAATAGCCAGGGTTCGTGAATCCGAGTATTTGGCCCATCCTGACCTCTTTTCCCCAGAAACCATACCGGTGGATGTACTCATTAGTCCCGAGTCCCTGGTCACCCGTTATATTGAAAGACTGATCGAACAGCCCGGTGCCCTTCAGGTGCTGGATTTTGCCGAAGGCAAGGTACAGCTGGTGGGTGTCAGGGCCTACTATGGCGGGCCCCTGATTGGCCATGAATTGAAAACCCTGGCCGAGCATATTCCCAATAAAGAATCTCGCGTGGCCGCGATATTCCGTAAGGGTCGAGCCATTATTCCCAAGGGTGACACGGTCATCGAACCCGATGATGAGGTCTTTTTTATTGCGGCCAGGGAAAATATCCGCCCCATCATGAGCGAATTACGGCGGCTTGATAATCCCTATAAACGCATCATTATTGCCGGAGGAGGGAATATCGGTAAACGTCTGGCCGAGGCCCTGGGGCCGAATTATCGGGTTAAGATCCTGGAACAATCACAGGAACGGGCCGAACATCTTGCGGAAGAATTATCTGACAGTATTGTGCTCATGGGGGATGCCGCCGATGAAGAGATGTTGCTGGATGAGAACATCGAAAATACCGATGTGTTCTGCGCCCTGACTAATGATGATGAGGCCAATATACTCTCTGCCATGCTGGCCAAACGTCTCGGGGCGCGAAAGGTCATGTCCTTAATCAACCGTCCCAGTTATGTTGAACTGGTGGAAAGTGGTGTGATTGATATCGCCATATCGCCACAGCAGGTCACGATTGGAACCCTGCTGACGCATATACGGCGTGGTGATGTCGTGGCCGTCCACTCACTACGTCGTGGGGCGGCTGAGGCCATCGAGGCAATTGCCCATGGTGATGAAAAGAGCAGTAAGGTGGTGGGAAGGAAGATCGAAGACATCAAGTTACCCCCGGGTACTACGATCGGTGCCGTCGTCCGTGGCGATGAAGTGGTCATTGCGCATCACGATACAAAGATAGAGGCCGAGGATCATGTCATTCTGTTCCTGGTGGACAAGAAACATATCATTGATTTGGAACGCCTGTTCCAGGTAGGCATCACCTTCCTCTGATGCAGTTCTTTGGCATTCAGCGCATTCTGGGTCTGCTGCTCATGGTGTTCAGCATCACCATGTTGCCCCCGGCCCTGGTCGGTTGGCTCATGGGTGATCAGCACCTGATGCCATTTATCGATGGGTTCCTGGTCATTATTGTATTGGGCTTCGTCGTCTGGTTGCCTGTATCTCGAATTAAGCGTGATCTGCGCATCCGTGATGGCTTCATGGTGGTGGTGATGTTCTGGGTGGTGCTGGGTCTGGCCGGGGCCATTCCCTTTTATATGTCGCCTGATCTGAATATGTCCCTCACCGACTCTGTCTTCGAGTCCATTTCCGGTCTTACCACAACAGGTGCGACGGTGATTGTCGGATTGGATTATTTGCCTTATTCCATTTTGTTCTATCGTCAGGAATTGCAGTGGCTGGGTGGTATGGGGATCATTGTTCTGGCCATAGCGATTATGCCTATGCTCGGCGTGGGTGGTATGCAGCTATATCGTGCAGAGACCCCCGGGCCGATCAAGGATAATAAGCTGACCCCACGTATAGCAGGGACTGCCAAGGCGCTTTGGTATATCTATCTTGGGCTAACAGTGAGCTGCGCCCTCGGCTACTGGGCGGCGGGTATGAATCTGTTTGATGCCATCAGTCATGCCTTCTCGACCGTCTCTATCGGTGGCTTTTCTACCCATGATGAAAGTATGGGGTATTTTCAAAGTCCCCTGATCGAGTCGGTTGCGGTGGTGTTTATGTTGTTATCGGGCGTCAACTTTGGTCTGCATTTTGTGGCCTGGCACCATAAATCATTGCGTGATTACCTGGCAGATTCCGAGTTCAAGACCTATGTGCGACTGATGTTGCTGGTTGCCGTCATTACGACCAGCTATCTGGTCCTGATGGAGGTCTTTGAGAACTTTGGTAGTGCCCTGCATCATGGCATATTCCAGACCGTTTCTATCGGGACCACCACAGGGTTTACCACCGCGGCCTATCATACCTGGCCAGGGTTTCTGCCCGTATTGCTATTGTTTCTGAGCTTTGTCGGTGGTTGTGCCGGTTCCACGGGTGGAGGGATTAAGGTGATTCGTTTTCTGCTGCTGCTCAAGCAGGGGATGCGCGAGATCATGCGCCTGATACACCCCAATGCCCAGGTGGTCGTGAAACTGGGCCGTTCTCCGGTCCCAGGCAGGGTGCATGAGGCCGTGTGGGGATTCTTTGCGGCCTATGTTGGGATATTCGTCACCATCATGTTGCTGCTGATGGCATCGGGACTGGACCAGGTCACGGCATTCTCGGCCGTTGCAGCCAGCATGAATAATCTGGGGCCTGGGCTGGGCGATGTGGGAGTGAACTATCAGGGTATTAATAATTTTGCCAAGTGGATGCTTGGTCTGGCCATGCTACTGGGACGACTGGAGATATTCCCGTTGATCGTGCTCATATCACCGGCGTTCTGGCGTCGATGAGCGAGATGAGTGAAAAATGGGATGCGCGTTACCGTGACCGTGAGGCAAGCGATGCCGTTGCCTGTTCGGCATTGTCCAATAATATCCATCTGCTACCCGGGGAAGGACTGGCCCTGGACCTGGCCTCAGGTCTTGGGGGTAATGCACAGTATATGGCCCGGCAAGGACTAAAGACCCAGGCATGGGATATCTCCACTATCGCAGTGGAAAAACTCAATCAGCTGGCCAGGCGCGAGGGCCTGCCTCTGCAGGCCGAATGCATAGATATCGAGACTGCCCCCTTACCGACAAAGCGTTTCGATGTGATCGTAATTAGTTATTTTCTGAATCGAGAACGAATGCCGGATTATCTGGAGTTGCTGAATCCTGGTGGGATTCTTTTTTACCAGACCTTTACGCGGGAACAGGTTGACCCTTCCGGACCCACTAATCCGGCATTTCGCCTGGCGCGTAATGAGTTGCTGCACCTGACGGGTTCTCTGGAGCTGCTTTTTTATCGTGAAGAAGGGCTGATAGGTGATACGACTCGTGGTCAGCGAGGTGAGGTGATGTTAATAGCGCGCAGGCCCTGTTAATGGATAAGCTGGTCAAGGAATTTGAATGGCGTTTTCTGGGGCCTCGATTCTGGGGTATCTGGCTGGGGCTCGCCTTACTCTGGCTAGTCAGTTTCCTTCCTAGAACGCCCTATCATTTCATTGCGGGCCGAATTGGCCTCCTGGCCATGCGCCTGAATCATAAGCGCCGTCGAATCGCAGAGATTAACCTGAGCCTGTGTTTCCCAGATATTAACGAGACTGATCGAGGAAGGCTAATAAGAGAGAATTTTCGGCTCGCGGGCATTTGCCTGTTTGATATGGGGGTTATCTGGTTGCGGGGCCGGTCGAGGCTGGAGAAGGTAACGCACATCGAGGGCGATGAGCATTATTACGCAGCCCGGGAGGCCGGTAAGCAGGTCATCCTGTTAACAGGCCATACCCTGGCGCTGGATCATGGCGCCACGGCGCTGGCAATGGAATACGCCCAACATGGGACACGGGCCGTGAGCATGTATAAACCACAGAGTAATGATCTGCTCGCCTGGCTGATGTTCAGAACCAGAACTCAATATGGCGTTAAGATCTATTCCCGCGAGGAAGGACTCAGGCCGATTGTCAAGGAAATCAAAAAGGGCTCTGTCTTTTATTACCTTCCGGACGAAGACCTGGGGCCGGAGGGCACAATCTTTGTGCCCCTGTTTGGCGTGCCAAAGGCTACTATTCCCGCCCTGGGCTCCCTGGCCCGCCTGACCAGTGCAGCTGTCTTACCCTGTGTTTCACAATACAGCGAGAAAGAAGGACGTTATCTGGTCAAGATCATGCCGGCCCTGGAGGACTATCCCAGTGGTGATAAGGTCTCAGATGCACTGCGAATGAATGAGGCCCTGGAACAGCTGATACTAAATGATCCCAGGCAGTATATGTGGGTTTATAAACTGTTCAAGACACGACCCAAAGGTGAGGAAGGTATTTATTAATCAGGGCCAGTGAGTCCTAAAGCTCATGTATTAACAGCGACTTTTAGTGTTATGGGCCATTCAATTGTTTTCAGCTGCTGCGGATCGCCCCAGGCCCTGGCCAAATCCTTTGAGATCAGTTCTACGGGATCCTGACCCTCAGCGGCCTGGTATCTCTGGGCCGCTGACCAGGTGCTCAGGTAACCCACTAAGTGTGGCAGTGACCAGAGCATCTGCATAATAAAACCGGGTGCTTCAAGAGTCCTGAAGGGCAGGTGTATGTCACGATATCCGTCTTTGACCAGTGTCCGTTCCGGAGGCCAGTAACGACCAACCACTTCTTCGTAGAGGAGCTTGATGATGGGGTCGATTTCGGGTGAAACGGTGTGTAGCCCATACGACCAGACGGCAATAACTCCCTGGTCTTTCAATACCCGCTGGCATTCCGAATAGAATGCCTCCAGGTCAAACCAGTGCAGGGCCTGGGCCACGACCACCAGATCAATGGATTGCGAGGCGATATCGGTTTTTTCTGACCGAGTGACACGGTATTCAATAGCGGGATGCCTGATGGCCTGATCAATCTGGTTTTTACTGGCGTCGGTTGCGATGACCTGATCAAAAAAGTCAGTCAGGCCGAGTGCCGCCTGGCCCGAGCCGGTGGCACTGTCCCAGGCAGTTTTTCGGCTTGGGCTTAATGAGGCGAGGTATTTGAACAGGGCTTGTGGATAGCTTGGCCGGAACTGTCCATAGGCTGCGGAATGGTTTGAAAAATGGTCATTAAATTTGGTCATGATAGCCAGATCCATCGAGACCTAATAAAACGAGGGTTCATTGCCCGGACGTCTTTTAAAGCGCTTGTAATTCCACATGTACTGTTCGGGATTGATGCGAATAATTTTTTCCACGGCAGCATTCAGAGCCGTTGCGGCAATGACGGGATCCGGATCGTAGATGGCATCATCCGGCTTCACGATGTGGAAATAAAAACCCTGTCCCCCGGGCAGGCGTTCTGCAAAGGAGACGATAATGGGGATTCGGTTTTCCGATGCCAGTCTGGTGAGTAGTGTCATCGTGTAGGCCGGCAGGCCAAAAAAAGGGGCGAACACACCGCCACTCCCCCTGGGCTCCTGGTCCGGTAGTATGCCGATACATTCTTTGTTCGCCAGTGCCTGATGTAGCTGCCTCAGGCCGCTGGGTGTGGTTGGAACCAGGCTGGACCCGGTCGTCTGGCGGGCTCTTTTTAGTAAGTTATCCAGTTCGCGTATCTTGGGTTTCTGGTAGAGACTGGTCATGGGGTAGAGGGTCGCTGAATAAAGACCGGTCATTTCCCAGCTGCCGATATGAGGTGAAACCAGTATGGCGCCACGGCCGAGGCCCACGGCGTTATCAACAGTGGGCATATCGGAGATGCCTTTGACCAGTGAGCGGATGCGTGCCTTGGATGAGTACCACAGCACCGGCGATTCTGTGAGTGTCTTGCCCGTCTCGATCAGGCTCCGCCTGGCCACCTTTTTACGCCAGCGCTGATCCTTGTCAGGAAAACAATGGGCCAGATTAACCAGGCTAGTTGCTCTTTCACGCGTGGGGAATAGCCACAATAGCCAGCCGATGAAGCCCCCCAGGGCATGGTTCAATCTGAGGGGCAGATGGCCCAGGAAAAATAACAGGCCTTTGAGTAATGTTCCTTTCATGGTCCCTGTCGAGTGTCCCTGATCCTGTCGATTTCTATTTCATCTGGCATGCCCAGTTCCATCAAAGGCCGCATGGTGGACAGCAGGCTTTTAAAGAGCTGAGGGTTGCAGGCTTCTTCTCCAGCCAGTAGCTCCTTCATATGCTGACGTTGGGTAGGCATCTCAAAACAGGCCGGGCAACTCTCCTGAATAATGGGCAGTTCATGTTCAGTGGCAAAGTCCCGGGTTTGATGTTCTCTGGTATAGACCAGTGGGCGAATAACACGAAGGTCCTTGGCATCGATCAGATAATGTGCCTTCATGGTTTGCAGGCGGCCACCGTGAAAGGCCGACATCAGGAAACTTTCCGCCAGGTCATCCAGGTGCTGGGCCAGTGCCAGGACATTATACTGATGCTCGCGAGCCACTCGATACATGATGCCGCGTTTCATGCGGGCGCAAAATGCACAGTAGGAATCATTGTCCATATGGTCATCCGCCAGTTCCATGATCGGTTCGCGCTCATAGAAATAGGGGATACCCAGTGTCTTCATATAGGGAATGAGAGGAGCGGGGTCAAAGCTGTCTGACTGGGGGTCGATCGTCACGGCGGCCAGGTCAAAATGGATCGGGGCATGGCGCTGAAAATGGCGCAGCAGATGCAGCAGGGAGAGTGAGTCCTTGCCTCCCGAAAGGCCGAGCAGAACGCGGTCTCCGTCATGTATCATGTGGTAGTCGGCAATGGCGCGTCCGGTCTGTCGGAGTAGTGGTTTGGGTGGTTTGATCAGCTTGGTCATGAAGCTGACGATACTGACGTCATGGGGTGTATTGCAAGGGCTTTCTGATTGATAAGATGTTATTCAGGGTGTCTCTGGAAGTCATAAAAAAACCCCAGAGTGGGGGCTCTGGGGCTTGATTGCCATTCCGGCTAAGGTGATTTCCGATCTTTCTGAAGGATCGGTATGTTACTTTGTGAAGTCCTTTTCACTCTGCGTGTGTCCGAATCCTTGCGGTACGCTCGCAGTTCCTTCCTCCATCCTCCATAATCTGGACTTAAGTATGATGCCTAGCTGAGCAGATTAATATCAGATTTAGGAGACAAAACGTGTAGGAATTTTCCTACACGTGAACATCTAACTTGACCAGGTGTGGCTATGGATAACACTTTTTTTCCCCCGCTTAGATCCCGCAAGGATTTCCATCTGGACGTTGGGAATGGGCATAGTCTCTATGTCGAGGAATCGGGTAACAGTACGGGTTTGCCGGTGATTTTTCTACACGGGGGGCCTGGTAGTGGTTGCGAGGATTATCATCGACAGTTCTTCGACCCGAAGCGCTATCGTATCATTATGTTTGATCAGAGGGGGGCAGGGCGTTCGACGCCGCATGCGAACCTGGAGGCCAATACCACGGCGCACCTCCTGGCCGATATTGAGCTCATTCGAACACATCTGTATATCGATCAATGGGTCGTCTTTGGTGGTTCCTGGGGGTCTACGTTGGGCCTGGCTTACGCTGAGGCCTATCCCCAGCGAGTGATGGGGCTCATTCTCAGGGGGGTCTTCCTGTGCCGAGATGAAGATATCGACTGGTTTTATCAGCAGGGGGCAAGCCGGGTGTTTCCTGATTACTGGCGAGATTTCCTGGCACCCATTCCGGAATCGGAACGGGGTCAAATGGTCGCGGCTTATCATCAACGCCTTTTCGGTAAGGACGATGTGGCTCGTATGGCCGCTGCCAAGGCCTGGTCATTATGGGAGGGTCGGACGGCCAGTCTGTTAACGAATCCAAACGTCATTGCCCATTTTAATGACCCCTTCGTTGCACTGAGTCTGGCCAGGATCGAATGCCATTACTTTCTCCATCATGCCTTTCTCGAGCCTGATCAGTTGCTTCGGGATGCTCACCGGCTCGCGGGCATACCCGGAGTCATCGTGCATGGTCGCTATGACATGATCTGTCCTGTGGATCAGGCCATGGCTCTGCACCAGGCCTGGCCCGAGGCCCATCTGGAGATCGTGCCCGATGCGGGGCATGCCGCCAGTGAACCGGGAATTGCCAGGGCCCTGGTCAATGCCACCCAGGACATGCTGGATAAGCTCTTATGATTGGATTGTTGCAACGGGTAAGCGAGGCCAGGGTGCGTGTTGAGGGACAGGTCATCGGAGAAATCCAGCAGGGGTTGCTGGTCCTGATAGGGGTCGAGAAAAATGACGGGCAACCCCAGATACAGCGTCTATTGGAGCGCCTCCTGGGTTATCGGGTGTTTGAGGATGAGACCGGCCGGATGAATCGCTCCGTACAGGACATACAGGGTGGTCTGTTGCTGGTGCCCCAGTTTACCCTGACGGCAGATACGAATAAGGGTATGCGTCCCAGTTTTACTTCAGGGGCCACTCCAGATAATGCGAAGAAGGTCTTTGCGCAACTGATCAATCTGGCGACAAGCCACTATGGCCGGGTCGAAAGTGGTCGATTTGGTGCGGATATGCAGGTAGAGCTGATCAATGACGGGCCAGTCACCTTCTGGCTACAGACCAGGCAGTAGGGGGTTACCTGAGGACGATACTCTTGTCGACCTTCTTGCATTTCGCGCCTGCCAGCTCGTTCAGGCCTTCCAGGTTCTTGATAGCGATCAGTTTGCGGTTGACCTGGATCAGGCCGGCATTCTGAAAACGAGTGAATAAGCGGCTAACGGTTTCTACGGCAAGCCCCAGATAGTTGGCGATATCGTTGCGGGACATGCTGAGGTTGAACTCGGTGCCGGAAAAGCCTCGTTGACTGAAACGGGTAGACAGGCTGATCAGAAAGTTTGACAGGCGTTCTTCAGAGGTTTTTTTACCCAGCACCAGCATGAAGTGTTCATCACTCTGGAGTTCCTTGCTCATCAGACGGAATAACTGATGCTGCAGGCCTGGGATTTCCTGGGCCAGTGATTCCAGGTCCTCAAAAGGGATTTCACAGATGCTGGTGGTTTCCAGGGCGCGTGCGCTGCAATGGTGGCCACCGTCGTGGATCGCGTCCAGGCCCAGTAACTCCCCGGGAAGATGAAAGCCGATAATCTGTTCTTCACCCTCTCCCGTCAGGCTATAGGTCTTGATAGAACCGGAGCGAACGGCGTAAAGTGAGGTCAGCGTGTCGCCGCTGTGGTAGAGAAAATCATTGCGATGGAGTGGTCGACGACGTTTGATAATGGTGTCCAGGCGATCCATCTCATCTGGGTGTATACCCATAGGGAGGCAAAGCTCATGTAAACCACAGCTTTGACAGGCTATCTGCAGACCTTTTAGGTCTATTACCTTGGACTCGGGTGTCTCACTCATGAATATGTATTACTGTTTTAGTAGTTGTGGGGCTATTTCAACAAAAAGATTGAGCTAGATCAATGACTATTCATCGTTCATTTAAAGACATGGTTTTTTCCATGCAGAGTATCGCCCTCCTGGTGGGTATGTTTTTACTGCCCCTGTCGGCGCTGGCCTCTGATCTCGCGCGTGAGAAACGCATGGCGGCAGAGATCGAGGATGCCATTCTGGATGGCGATCCCGTCTGGCTGCAAGCTGGTGATGTGACGTTTCTGGGTATCTATACCGAGGCAATGGAGGAACCGGCCAAGGCCAATGTGATTATCTTGCACGGGCGCGGTTATCATCCGGACTGGGCTGATGTGGCCAATCCACTGCGTGTGGGCCTGGCTGAACGAGGCTGGAATACGCTGAGCCTGCAGATGCCTGTACTGGAAAAAGGATCTACCTATTTTGATTATGTGCCAGTCTTTGAGGAATCATTTCCTCGCATCAACTCAGGTCTGGAGTATCTTCGTGAACAGAATGGGCTCCCGGTCATCCTGATTGCCCATAGTTGTGGCGCGCATATGGCCATGGAATGGGTGCGTAAGTATGGAGATAAAGACCTGTTGGCCTATGTGGGAATCGGCATGGGGGCAACGGATTATGGCCAGCCCATGCTGGAGGCATTTCCCCTGGCGGAAATGTCGATACCGGTACTGGATGTCTATGGCGCCGAGGAATATCCAGCCGTCCATAAAATGGCCCCTGAGCGTCTCAAAATGATGAACAAGGCAGGCAATCCACTTTCCAGACAGGTCCGGGTGCCCAATGCCGACCATTATTTCAAGGACCGTGGTGAACCCCTGCTAGATGTGGTTGCCGAATGGCTGGATGAGTTGCCGGCTGGGAAGGATCAGGGTAAATGACTGTTCCCTGTTGCTGACCATGGTATGATCAGCTTTTTCCTGACTATCCCCTTGAAATGACCGATAGAAAAGCAAGTGTAGAGCGCAATACCCTGGAAACTCAGATCCGGGTCAGCGTGAATCTGGATGGCACCGGCGATTCTCGTCTGGAGACGGGTGTACCGTTTCTTGATCACATGCTGGATCAGGTGGCGCGACATGGGTTAATTGACCTTGATATCCAGGCCCAGGGGGACCTGCATATCGATGCCCACCACACCGTTGAAGATATCGGCATTTCTCTGGGACAGGCGATTGCCGGGGCCGTTGGCGACAAAAAGGGAATACGCCGTTATGGTCATGCCTATGTCCCACTGGACGAGGCCCTGTCTCGTGTCGTCGTGGATTTTTCTGGCAGACCGGGTCTGGTCCATGAAGTGGATTATCCCAGGGCCTCAATTGGTCAGTTTGATACCGAACTATTCTTTGAGTTCTTTCAGGGATTCGTGAATCACGCTGCCGTTACCCTGCATATCGATAATATCCGTGGCCGGAATGCCCATCACATCGCCGAGACCATTTTCAAGGCCTTTGGTCGTGCGCTCAGGATGGCCCTCGAGCCCGATCCCAGGATGCAGGGTGTGATGCCCTCTACCAAGGGTAGTCTCTGATCCTGCGTATACACACCGTTTGATTCCATGAAAACGATTGCAGTCATTGATTATGGTATGGGTAACCTGCGCTCGGTTGCCAAGGCCCTGGAGCACGTAGCTGCCCCGGGTACGCGTATCGATGTGACCTCTGATCCAGAGCGGGTCTACCGTGCCGATCGAGTGGTCTTCCCCGGCCAGGGTGCGGCTCGTGATTGTATGCGCGAACTCCAGTCCCGTGGTCTCGATGAGGTAGTACTCGAGTGTTCACGGCAAAAGCCCTTCCTGGGGATCTGCATGGGCATGCAGGTCCTGATGGAATTCAGTGAAGAAAACGCTGGTACCGATTGTCTGGGCATCTACTCGGGCAAGGTACTATATTTTGGTGATGATCTGACTGATAGCGTATCTGGCCTGCGCCTGAAGATTCCCCATATGGGCTGGAACCAGATTCATCAGGCGCAGCCCCACCCTTTGTGGAAAGATATTGACCAGGATAGTCGTTTCTATTTTGTGCATAGTTATTATGTGCAGCCAGACGATACAGGCCTGATTGCCGGTGAGACCCATTATGGCAGGGTATTCACCTCGGTTATCGCCCGTGATAACGTCTTTGCCATACAGGCTCACCCTGAAAAAAGCGCTGCAGCGGGGCTGCAGCTATTAAGTAATTTTTCTCGCTGGAATGGCGAGACGCAGACATAGAGAGGAACTGACGATGTTGTTAATCCCGGCCATCGATCTCAAGGACGGTCAGTGTGTGCGATTGCGACAGGGGCGCATGGAAGATGAGACGGTTTTTTCCGATGACCCGGTTGCTGTGGCGGGTCGTTGGGTCGAGGCCGGCGCACGACGTCTACACCTGGTGGACCTGGACGGGGCCTTTGCCGGAAAACCAGCCAATTCAGAGGTCATCCACGCGATTGCAGAGGCCTATCCTGATCTGCCTATTCAGATTGGCGGAGGGATTCGGGATGAAGATACCGTGCAGGCCTACCTCGAGGCTGGTGTGCAATACGTGATTATCGGTACCAAGGCAGTGAGTGCCCCGCATTTTGTCAATGACCTGTGTCTGGAGTTCCCGGGGCATGTCATCGTGGGCCTGGATGCCAAAGATGGCAAGGTGGCCATTGATGGCTGGTCCAAGCTGTCCCGCCATGATGTGATCGACATGGCGCAGCGTTTTGAAGAAGATGGCGTGGCGGCCATTATCTTTACCGATATTAGTCGTGATGGGATGATGGAAGGGGTCAATGTTGATTCCACGGTCAAGCTGGCCCAGGCGGTTCGTATCCCGGTCATAGCTTCGGGAGGTATCACCAACATGGATGATATCCGAGCTTTGTGTGCAGTTGAGGATGAGGGCATCATGGGTGCCATCACAGGACGGGCCATCTACGAAGGCACGCTCGATTTCGCCGAGGCCCAGAAGTACGCCGATGAACAGGCGTCTAAGTGACTCAGGATAGCTAGAGAGATGGGACTCGCCAAACGTATTATTCCCTGTCTGGATGTTGATAACGGCCGCGTGGTCAAGGGCGTGCAGTTTGTCGATATACGTGATGCTGGCGACCCGGTCGAGGTTGCCCGCCGCTATGATCGTGAAGGTGCTGATGAAATCACCTTCCTGGATATTACCGCCAGTTCCGATGATCGAGAGACCATGGTCCATGTCGTGGAAGAGGTGGCGGCTGAAGTCTTCATACCGTTAACGGTGGGTGGGGGCATACGCACTCTGGAGGATATCCGGCGCATGCTGAATGCAGGCGCGGATAAGGTGGCGATTAATACGGCTGCGGTCTTTCGTCCTGAATTTGTTCGCGAGGCGACGGAACGCTTTGGGTCTCAATGTATCGTCGTGGCCATTGATGCCAAACAGGTCAATGAGAAAGGAGAGGAGCCACGCTGGGAGATATTTACCCATGGTGGTCGTAAACCCACCGGCATCGATGCCATCGACTGGGCGCGTAAGATGGTGGACTATGGTGCAGGGGAGTTGCTGGTGACCAGCATGGATCGTGATGGTACCAAGATCGGTTTCGATCTGCCCCTGACGCGCGCCATTAGTGATGCTGTGAGCGTTCCGGTGATTGCATCCGGCGGCGTTGGCAACCTGGAACACCTGGCCGAGGGTGTCCTGGAGGGCGCTGCCGATGCAGTGCTGGCGGCCAGTATATTTCACTTTGCCGAATATAGTATTCATGAAGCTAAGGAACGTATGGCTGCGGCTGGCATAGAGATGAGGCTCTGAGTCAGCTGTTAAGGCCTTGATAATTCTGCAAATGCACTGATATAGATGGAATGAATAAGCACTGGATAGACGAAATCAAGTGGGATGCCGATGGACTGGTTCCAGCGATTGCCCAGGAGGCGGGGAGTGGTGAGGTGCTGATGATGGCCTGGATGAATCGTGACTCCCTGTTGCAGACTGCCGAGCAGGGCGAGGCCGTTTACTGGTCGCGATCACGCCAGAAGCTCTGGCATAAGGGAGAAAGTTCCGGCCATGTGCAGAAGGTCAAATCGATAAGGCTTGATTGTGACGCGGATGTTATTCTGCTTGAGGTGGAACAGTTAGGTGCTATTGCCTGTCATACTGGAAGGCATCGCTGTTTTTACCGAAAATTGGAAAAGGACGAGTGGCTGACCACAGATCCGGTGATAAAAGATCCTGAGGAGATCTATTCATGAGTGATGCGGATATACTAC
>JANTGN010000025.1 GCA_024762895.1 Thiotrichales bacterium | reverse complement strand
TTAAAAAAGAATGTCGTCAGCGATGCCGAGGATGAATATACTGCGCCCCCCGTTGATGCCTCCAGTTCGATTGCACCACCCGATCGCAGCGTGACAGCAGCTATTCCTGTGTCTGAGTTGCCCGCAACCATGCCACTGTCTATGGTCGTCCCCGAGCCCGAAGCGATTCCTGATGCGGTGACGATTCAGGAAGCAACAGAGCTGGCCGATGAGCCTGCTCTGCAGGAAGCCATGGTACTGGCCCCAGAAGAGGAAGCGGTGGATCAGGCTACGCAACGGCCTGTGCAAGATTCAACAGAATCTGAGTCACCATTAACGAATACAGAAAAATTGCTGGGTATGGCGCAGAAGGCGATTACCGCAGGGGACTATACACAGGCCATTCAGCTTACGAGCGCGATACTGGAAATGCCGGCATCGCCCGAGTCCCAGCAGGCCCTGGAATTACTGGGGCTGGCCCGGGAAAGAAAGGGCCAGCTGGCACATGCCAAGGCAGAATATGAAAAATATCTGTTCATGTATCCGGATGGAGAAGATGCCGAGCGGGTCAATCAACGCCTCGCCGGACTGGTGACGGCTACCAGCCAGCCCACCGTGACGGCAAACACCAAAAAGGAAAAACGATCTCGGCCCTCGACGAGATGGCGAACGGTAGGCAGCCTGTCCCAGTTTTATTATCACGATGAACGTTCCATTGATGAAGAAAATAACAGGGTGGAATTGTCTTCATTAGTGACTACCTTTGACCTGACCAGTCGTGGCAGGTCGGAACGATTTGATCATAGATTCCAGATCACGGGAGATAATGGGCACGATTTTCTGGATGGAGAAAATGATGGTCGATTTTCACGCCTGTTCTATGAGGTCACCGATAAGAAAAGAAATAACCGTTTCAAGGTTGGCCGACAAAACTATAGTCAGGGGGGGGTGTTAGGCCGCTTTGATGGCGCAGTACTGGGCCTGGGAATTAGTAAAAAATCATCCGTGAATATCGCTGCGGGCTATTTGCTCGATATCGATAATTACATCGATTTTGAATATGTGAAAAACAGACGATTCCTGTCTTTGAGTGTGGATCTGGGTAATCAGATCAGAGACTGGGATATTAGTTTCTATGGCATGCAACAAATGGTGGATGACATGATCGATCGTCAGGCTATTGGCGGTGAGGTCCGGTATTTCAGGCCGACGTTCAATGTGTTCAGTGTGTTCGATTACGATACTTCCTATAAAGAACTGAATATCTTTTTACTCAATGCCAACTGGATAAAGCCCAATCAGGGCACTCTGTATACCACCATTGATATTCGTAAGGTGCCATATCTCTCAACCAGCAACGCCCTTCAGGGTCAGCCATTCCTGACCATTGAAGATATGTTACAGGCCTTTACTGAAGAAGAGGTCAGGCAACTGGCACAGGATAGAACGGCACAAAGTAATACCTTTACCTTCGGTGGATCCAAACAGCTTAATGGGTTTCTCAAGGGTTATGGCCAGTACCAGGTCAGTGGCGACTTTACCCTGAATAGCACCAGCGGGATGCCGGCATCTGGTGGGATCCCTGAGATTCCAGCTTCAGGAAATAATTATTTTCTGGGTGGCCAGATCATAGGCAACAGCATAATTAAAAATGGGGATACGAGTATTCTGTCCCTACGCTATGGCGCTACATCCACTGCCAGGGATCTCTCTTTTACCTTTGATACGCGCTACCCCATTACACCACGGTTACGATTTAATCCGCGATTCCGCTATCTACACCGAAAAGGTGTCGAGACGGACAGTACACTGAATACCCTGCGTCTGTCTGCCAAGGCCGACTATCAGTTTAAGAGTGTTAACTTTGAAGGTGAGCTTGGCGTAGATTTCACTAATGATGATATCAGTGGTGAACTGATGCGTAGTCGGGGCGTGTTTGCCTATGCTGGTTACCGCTGGGATTTCTGATTGCATTGATCGTGACATTGTTCAGGTTAACCCCATTGCTAGGCGGTCTGAATGCCTTCGTCGATTAACTCAATCCAGTGTTTAACGGGGGCGTGCGCCTGGCTGGCCAGGTGCAACTGACAGCCTATATTGGCGGTGGCGATGACATCGGGTTTTTTCTTTTCCAGGGCATGGATCTTATTGTCGAGCAACTGCTGTGAGATCTCGGCTTGAAGTATCGAGTAAGTCCCCGCCGACCCGCAACACAGATGTGCGTCCTGCACCGGTAACAGCTCGAACCCCGCGCGGGTCAGAATATTCTCAACGACGCCATCCAGTTTCATGCCATGCTGCAGGGTACAGGGGCTATGAAACGAAACCTTTTGTGCGGTGTTATTCAGATTCAGGCTGTCCAGGTCTTCCGCGTTCAGTACCTCGCTAATGTCACGGGCCAGTTCACTGATTCGCTGTGCCTTGTCGGCATAGTCGGCATCATGTCTGAGTAGATAAGCATAATCCTTGATCACCGCACCGCAGCCACTGGCCGTCATGATTAAGGCCTCGGCACCTGCTTCGATAGACGGCCACCAGGCATCGATATTGCGGCGCATGAATGTTAGGGCCTCTTCGGGGGCGGAGAGGTGGTGGCTGGCGGCACCACAGCAACCCGCATCGCCAGGACTGATGAGTTGAATACCCAGGTGATCCAGTACCCTTGCTGTGGCGGCATTGGTGGCAGGGGTTGCACTACTTTGGACGCAGCCCTCCAGTATGAGCATTTTACGCGGGTGTTGTAATTGAGGTCTCGGTGTAGACTGTTGTCGGGCAGGAATTTTTTGTTTTATGAAACCGGGTAATATGGGTTTAAGCAGTTGACCCAGTCTCAGGAAAAGACCCAGGCGTTCCGGGTAGGGCAGAATCTTGCGTAATATAAGGCGTTGTATGTTATCTATTGTGTTTCGACCAACTTCCTCTTCAACCAGCTCACGACCAATGTCCACCAGTCGTCCATATTCAACACCAGAAGGGCAGGTCGTTTCGCAGGATCGGCAGCTCAGACAACGATCGAGGTGTTGTTGTGTCTTCCTGGTAACTTTGTTGCCCTCGAGTAACTGTTTGATCAGATAGATACGCCCACGCGGGCCATCGAGTTCATCTCCCAGCAATTGATAGGTAGGGCAGGTAGCCGTGCAAAATCCACAGTGTACACAGGCACGCAATATGCGGTCGGCCTCCTGCCCCTGTGGACGATGTTTATATTGTTCGCTGATTCGGGTTTGCATAGATTAGTGCGAGGTCTCTTTTGTCTTAGAGTTCTTTATACATGCGCCCTGGGTTAAGTATGCCTTTGGGATCAAAGGCCTTCTTTAATTGTTGATGGATACGCATTAAGCCAGGTGCCAGCGGATGGAATAACTCGTCTCCTTGAGCGCCGTTGCGATAAAGCGTGGCATGACCTCCGGCCTCTGCTGCGGCCTTACGAATCGTCTCCGCTGACTCTGTACTACTCAGCCAGCGTTGCGCACCTCCCCATTCATACAGCCAGTTGCCTACGAGCTGCATGGGTCTGGTATCTGAGGCCACCGACAGGCGCCATAACGGGTCAGTACTGGAAAAAAAGTCATGCTGATGATTCTTGATGGATTGCCAGAACTGCCGAGTGAAGTCTTCATCCTGCTCTTCACCGCCGATTAGCTCTCTGGCGACCCTGACTGAATCCGGCGTCCCCGACAGACGAACATAGAGTTGCTCGTCATGATAGGCCGTGGCGGAGACTGGATGGGGTAGACGTGCCCAGCTATGCATCAGGTCCAGGGCTGCACGACCTGAAGGGCCGTGCATGATGAGGGTGGTTTCCTGCTCCGGCTTGGGTAAAACCTTGATTGATACCTCCAGCATGACGCCAAGTGTGCCCATGGCCCCAGCCATCAGCCGCGAGACATCATAACCGGCGACATTCTTCATCACCTCGCCACCAAAATTCATGATATCGCCTTTACCGTTCAACAGCCTGGTACCCAGGACAAAATCACGTGCGGCACCTGCATAGGGACGCCATGGGCCGGACAGGTTACACGCTATGGTCCCTCCTAAGGTGGCGTTAGCCCCAAAGTAGGGCGGCTCAAACGGGGTCATCTGTTGATAATCTGAGAGGATTTTTTCTATGTCTTTTAAGGGGGTGCCGGTGCGGGCGGTGATGACCAGCTCGGTGGGTTCATAGTTAATGATCCCCTGGTGCTCACTGATATCCAGCCGCTCGCCTTGCGAAGGACGTCCCAGAAAGTCCTTCGTACCATTGCCCTGAACACGCAACGGGATGTGAGAGGCCATTGCTTCCTGAACATGTTCCTGTAGCGAGACGCTGATATCCTGTTCCTGCATGATCTCAGTGCTCCACTAAAAACGTTCTAGTTCTGGGAACGGCAGCTCGCCATGGTGGACATGCATGGCGCCAAATTCAGCACAACGATGCAGGGTAGGTACCGCCTTGCCCGGGTTCAGCAGGCCCCTGGGGTCGAAGGCCTCCTTGATGGCATGAAACTGAGTCAGTTCCAGTGGATTGAATTGCACACACATCTGATTGATTTTTTCCATGCCCACACCATGTTCACCGGTGATCGTGCCACCGACCTGGACACAGAGTTCCAGAATGCGTCCACCGAATTCCTCGGTCCGTTCCAGTTCACCTTCCTTATTGGCATCGTACAGAATCAGGGGGTGCAGATTACCATCGCCGGCATGGAAGACATTGGCCACCGGCAGGTCATATTCCTTGGACATGTCGGCCATTGCCCTGAGCACCTCGGGCAGGCGTTTACGCGGGATGGTGCCGTCCATGCAGTAATAATCGGGGGAGAGACGACCAACGGCTGGAAAGGCAGCCTTGCGTCCTTTCCAGAAGGTCATCCGTTCCGCCTCGTCCCTGGCGGTTCTCACCTCGGTGGCGCCACTTTGCCTGAGAATTTCGCGGACCTGGTAAATATGTTCAGAGACCTCTTCATTGGTACCGTCCAGTTCGCAGAGCAGAATGGCCTCTGCATCCAGGGGGTAGCCGGCATGGACGAAATCTTCTGCGGCCTGTATGGCCAGTTTGTCCATCATTTCCAGCCCGGCCGGAATAATACCGGCCGAGATAATATTGCCAACGGCGGCCCCTGCCTTGACGACATCATCAAAGGCGGCCAGCAGGACCTGGGCACGATCCGGTTTGGGTAACAGTTTGACCGTGACCTCGACAATCACGCCCAGCATGCCCTCCGAGCCGGTCATCAGTGCCAGCAGGTCGTACCCGGCGGCATCCAGTCCTTCACCGCCGATATCCAGTAGTTCGCCTTCTATGGTAACGATCCTGAGCTTTTGAATGTTATGTACGGTCAGTCCATATTTCAGGCAATGTACGCCGCCAGAATTCTCGGCAACATTCCCGCCAATGGTGCAGGCAATCTGTGAGGAGGGGTCGGGGGCATAGTACAGTCCATATTGATCGGCGGCCTGTGATATGGCGAGATTTCTGACACCCGGCTGGACGCGAGCGATACGACGATGGGGGTCAATCTCGAGGATGTCCTTGAATTTAGCAAGACTCAATAACACGCCCTGTTCCAGGGGCAGGGCCCCTCCGGAAAGCCCGGTACCGGCACCACGGGCCACAACAGGAACATTCAGTTCATAACATTGCCTGAGTATTGCTCGAACCTGGTCGATATGATCGGGCAGGGCAACCAGTAGTGGCATACGCCGGTAAGCGGATAAGCCGTCACATTCATAAGGGCGCAGGTCTTCTTCATCGATCAGGAGGGCATCTTCTGGAAGTAAGGGTCGTAATGCGGCGATCAGGCCCTCTCGGTCGACCGAAGTGGGTTGTTCTTCCCTGGTGTCAGGCTGGGATTCATTCATGGTTAGATCGATGACGGCTTAGCTAAACGTTTAACTTTGGCCGACCTTAGTAGGAATCGCAATAGCTTTTTCTATTTTTGCCTCAAAATGCTTGATTTCAACATCATTACCCCTGGGAAAGTATTGAATTACAGCGGCTTATACACAGGGATAATAGTGGAATTATGAGCCAACGGGGGCCTGGG
Organism: Thiotrichales bacterium; assembly: GCA_024762895.1. Classification (GTDB taxonomy): domain Bacteria; phylum Pseudomonadota; class Gammaproteobacteria; order J044; family J044; genus JANTGN01. The sequence continues at coordinate 13,149 of JANTGN010000025.1, read as the reverse complement.
CGTTATAGTTGATAGCCAGGTATTTGGCCTGACATGAGGATTTCGTTCATATGAATATTTTTGTTCTTGATCGGGATATTAAGCGCTGCGCCCGGTTTCATTGTGATCAGCATGTTTCGAAGATGATCCTGGAGAGTGCCCAGATGATGTGTACGGCACTGAATAAAAAGGGCTTTGTCATGCCTTATAAACCGACCCATAGTCAGCACCCCTGTGTACTGTGGGTAGAGGAGAGTTACTCCAACTTCCTCTGGTTAAAGGAACTGGCCATGGAGTTGAACGAGGAGTTTAGGTATCGCTACGATCGTCAGCGGGATCATGCCTCCATCGAGGTCATTGCCGAGGTGTCGACCCTGGTGTATGAGGATCAGGGCCTGACGGGACGGAGTTCGCACAGGCCATGCCGGAGCAATATCGTTTAAGAAATAACCCTGTCAGGGCCTATCGAGCATTCTATCGAAATGAAAAGTCGCGGTTTGCCACCTGGAACAAAAGACCGGTTCCTCGATGGATGTCTTAAGACCTCTTATTCTGATGACCTCAGGAGTGGCCCTTTTCCAGGATTTCTCTTTCCGTATCCAGATCCCTGTCGATGGCGTCCATGCTGCGGAATTTTTCAGGATACCGATGACGTAGCTTGTCGATATTGACCCGCTTGACGTTTTCCGGCGTCTCTTCGAGACTGCGATAAAGCATGGCCATATACCACTCCGCATCGCCGAGCTCTTCGGCCGCATTGACCTTGTCAAATTCTGCGCCCTTCATGGTCAGATAGATGGCCTCAAGCATCTCGGTGGCCTCGGTATAGATGCCCAGGGCGGCATGCAGAATATCCTGATCAATGGCCCTGGGATCCAGGTCGGTTTCGGTGAATTTGTTATCCAGGGCGGGGTGATTATCGGGTAAGGATTTTCCGTAATAGAGTCCTTTCTTAATGGCATCCAGCATATTCCCGGTCGCTATGGCCTCTTGCAGGGCCATCTCCACCATGGCGGGTGTGATCTTGTCTTCATGAAATTGCGTTGAAGCCGTGCGGGCGGACGCCTCAAGGTAGGTCTTGTTATCCACGAAATTGCCTCATCTGGTTACGAGCAGCAGGGGTGATGATAAGTATGATACTGCCGGAACGAATTGACAAATCCCCTGTCACTATCCGGTATGGGTCTGTGGCTATTGAAATCGAGCTAAATTTGCTTACAGGGTTGCCTGTCAGGGCAAGGAAAGTGCGATGACGGTTGAGTTATTGCGTGAAACACTTTTCTGGTGTTCCTTGATTAATATCGCTGTGTTGTTTGTCTGGTTTTTAATTTTTAATCTGGCCCATAGCTGGCTGTATCGTTTCCAGTCGATCTGGTTGCGGATGCCGGCAGAGCATTTTGACACGATTCACTACGCGGGCATGGCCCTGTTTAAAATAGGCTTGATATTTTTTAATCTGGTGCCTTATGTGGCACTTAGCATGGTTAGCTGAGTCGCAAGACCAGGATGCCAGGATTGTTTGAAATACTGGCAATATTTCAGGTGGTCGACAGGCCAGGGGGTTGTCGACGCTAGTCGGTACTCACCACGACCTCGAACATTTCGATCTGACCTTTGCCTTTAAAGGCCTCTCCTGGCATGGGGTTGCTATGTGCCAGCCTGAAGTCATCACTGCTCACCCAGGCTTCAAACGCCCCCTTGTCCTGCCAGCGTGTCATCACGATATAGGGCGTATCCTGGGCCTCGGGCCTGAGGATCTGCATGTCGATAAACCCCGGCTGTTGATTAATCTGCCCCGCTCTCTGGCGAAAGCGTTCCTCAAAGATTTCCTCCCAGCCATTGGCCACCAGCACACGATTATTGACGACATACATCAGAAAGTCCTTTTAAAGTATTGACCCTTGCGGGTGATGATTGAATACAGGGTATGGTATTCGGTGAGTATATAGCATGGAGCATTCAATTATATTGCTAAGTGCTGATGTGATTGATAGTCAATGAGAATCACTTATACTCCTGATTATGCCGTGCGTGATCAACCCTGTTCTATGACACATCTCTGGAATAGCCTGCAGTTCAAGATTCCTGCAGTTTTTATCGTCTCATTCTTTCTTATCCTGGTATCAGTGGTTGTGGTGTTTTCAACCATTGGTAAACGTATGCTCGACAAACAGGCCTATGAGCAGGTCATTCTGTCGGGCCAGAATATCGTCTCCGAACTGGGCAACCGAATTGCACTGGCCGAATCGCTGGCCCTGGCGCTGGCCAATATAGGTGAGCAATTACCGAAAGATGAAACCATCACAGCCGATATGGTACGGCATACGCTGGATTATAAGGGTACTGAAAGCTTTATCGCCGGTGGAGGTATCTGGCCAGCACCTTATCAGTTCGATCCCGATGTGGAGCGTCGCAGCTTTTTCTGGGGCAGGGATGGGTTGGGCAAACTTCAATACTACGAGGATTACAACGACCCAAAGGGTCCCGGGTATCACCATGAGGAATGGTATGTGCCGGCCAAACACCTGGGGGATGACGAGGTATTCTGGTCCAAATCTTATATGGACCCTTATTCGTTTCAGCCCATGGTGACGGTCACCGCCCCCATGTATCGTGAGGACCGGTTTTATGGCGTGACCACGGTCGATCTCAAGCTTGAGGGCCTGAAGGCCTTTTTGAGTGAGATCTCCGAAACCTATGGCGGCTATGCCTATGCCATGGACAGGAACGGTAAATTTCTATCATTTCCCGACGAGACCTTAACCAAGACCTATGAGCTTAATGATGAAGGTGCTCCGATTGAGGAATTTATCCACCTGGAAGAGTTATCTAATAAGATGCCGGCCTTCTCGCCCATGGTAGAGGCCGTCAGGAGTATGAACGATGCTCGCATGAGTGAAGCGAAAATACTCTCAACGGATCAGGAAGACCTGGCGCGAAACATTGATGAAGACAGTTATCAGATCGATGCCAGGGAGTCAGAACTGATCGCTTCAATACTGGCCATCCCCCAGGGTGAAAACCTGACCTCGGAGAAACGTCATATGCAGATCTTCCTTGAACAGGATAATCTGCTTGGCGAGCCAGCGTTTGCGGCCCTGTTTGAAATGCCGGGAACTTATTGGAAGGTAGTGACGGTCATGCCCTACAGTAAGGCCGTGGCTGCATCCGGTTTCATTTACCAGAATTTATTGACCACCATGTTTGCCGTTATGCTGGTCTCTCTATTTTTCATGTTGTTCCTGGTCAGGCGCTTTCTGGTGCAACCATTAAAGCAGACCTCAGATCAGCTGGAATTGCTCAATCAAGAAGGTAGCAAGCAGCAACTTGAAGTCTCAGACAAGGGTGAGCTGGGTGACCTGTGCCGCCTGTTCAATCGACGTAGTCAGGAATTACTCCAGGTCCAGGAAGAGCTGAGAGAGTCACAACAGGAACTGGAACAGCGGGTGCTGGAGCGTACGGAGGAACTGCAAAAGGAGGTCAGTAAGACGCGCCAGATGCAAGACCAGAACACGGTCCGAATGAGTCGTATCAAGGAACAACAATCGGCCATCATATCACTGTCCCTGAATGAGGCGCTCTCTCAGGGAAGATTGCTCGACTCGGTCATGATCATTAATGAAACCGTGACACGCGTTGCCAATGTGGAGCGCTCCAGTGTCTGGATTGCTAATGCGGCTGAGCAGTGTTTTGAGGCGATCGATATCTATGTACGTGATCTGGATGAGCATAGTAGTGGTACACAACTCAAATTTTCAGATTACCCGGCCTATTTCGAAGCGCTGGAAAATGATCGCTCCATTGCGGTGATGGATATCTTCAATGACCCCAGAACCGTTGATCTCAGGGAATATGCGACATTAACAGGGGTGGGAGCGTTGCTGGATAGTCCGATCAGGATTGGGGGTGCCCTGAAAGGCGTGATCTGTTTAGAGCATGTAGGTGGGACCCGAGAATGGCATATGGACGAGATTCGGTTTTCAGGAGAGATTGCAGATCAGTATCTACAGGTGCTGGCCAATCATGAACGACTCAAGTCGGAGGCCAAGGTACGGCAACTCGCTTTTTATGATCCACTGACGGATCTGGCCAATCGTCGCCTGTTGCAGGAGACCCTGCATCATGAACTTGAGGGTTCCATACGTAGGGAAACGTTTGGTAGCCTGTTGTATTTTGACCTGGACAACTTTAAAAATCTGAACGACGCACTGGGACATCATATCGGCGATGAATTACTCGTCCAGCTATCGCAGCGACTCAAAAAGGCCGTCCGTTCGGAAGATGTCGTCTCACGTCTGGGAGGGGATGAATTTGTTGTCCTGATTCCCGGCGAATACAGCACGCGAGAAGAGGCGGTCGAGCAGGCCATACAGGTCGCCAATAAGATTCAGGGATTAATTACCCAGCCCTATAACCTGCATGCCTATGAGCATGTCATTACCTCCAGTATTGGTATTGCCTTATATCCCGAGAATCACAATTCGGCCGCAGATGTGTTAAAGCAGGCCGATACGGCCATGTATCGGAGCAAGGAAGACGGGAAAAACACCATTCGTTTTTACAATCCCGAGATGCAGGATGAGGCCGATCATCGATTGATGATGGAGAAGGAGCTCAGGGAGGCGATCGCGCTTAAGCAGTTTGAGATGTACTACCAGCCGCAGGTGGATGCACGCGGCAGGGTCGTAGGCTGTGAGGCCCTGATTCGATGGATGCATCCAGACAAGGGTATGATCTCTCCTGCCGATTTTATTCCGGTGAGCGAAAAGATGGGCCTGATCCTGGAAATAGGGAAATGGGTGCTGGCAGAGGCCTGTAGTTTTGGTAATTCACTGGCCATCGACCATGTCTCCGTCAATATCAGCCCGGTTCAATTCAGGCAGACAGATTTTGTTCAGACGGTGAAAAATATCCTCGATGCTCATTGCAAGGACCCGGCATCCATTATGCTTGAGCTGACCGAAGGCATATTGATCGAGAATATTGAAGATACGGTGCAAAAAATGAATGCCCTCAAGGCGCTGGGTCTACGCATGTCCATTGATGATTTTGGTACCGGGTATTCTTCGCTGGCCTATCTGCGTCAGCTGCCACTCGACGAGCTGAAGATCAATGACAAGTTTGTCAGAGATGTCATGGTCGATACCAATGATGCAGTGATTGTAGAGACGATTATATCCATGGCACAGCATCTAGGGCTGCATGTGGTTGCGGAAGGGGTAGAGACCGAGGATCAGTTGCAATTCCTTATCGATAATTCCTGTGAAATGTTCCAGGGATATCATTTCAGCAGGCCCATTCCTAAAGAAGCGTTTGTTGCGTTTCTCAGCCAACATTAAGCAGGCCAACTACGGCCGATAAGGTCTGTGTAGCATTTAACGGCACACAGATCTGATGTCTACGCAATAGGTTCAACCGGAAACAGGATGAAGTGATCGATATCGATCTCGATACCGATCTCACTACCAATAAGATAGTCGTAGCGACTGGGCATCAGAGACAACATCTCCATACCATTGCTGAGTTTAAGGGTGTACAGCGTGTCGGCACCCTTAAAGGCGCGGTCTGTGACGGTAGCGCGTATGGGGCTTTCATCAACAATCATGACGTCATCAGGACGCAGGAGAATATCGACGGGCGTACCTTCGGGCCAGGGATAGGCGCGATTACCGGTAATGCGCCCCAGCTCGGTGGTTACGGTATCCGATGTACTCATTTCACCCCTCAGGAAACTGCCTTTTCCGATAAAGTCGGCCACAAAGCGATCGGCTGGTTCGTGGTACAGGTTAAAGGGTGTTTCCCATTGCAGGAGATGGCCCTCATTCATCACGCCGATACGTTCACCCATGACAAAGGCCTCGTGTTGGTCATGCGTGACGAAAATGGCGGTGGCATTTTGCGCATGTAGCATATCGCGGACATCGATGGCCAGGCGCTCACGCAATTCAACATCCAGATTCGAGAAGGGCTCGTCAAGCAGTAATAAGGTGGGCTCCGGTGCCAGTGCCCTCGCCACGGCAATACGTTGTTGCTGGCCTCCGGAAAGTTCCGTCGGGTAGCGCTGACCATAGCCTTCCATGCCAATGAGTTCCAGCAGGCGATCAACGGTCTTTTGTCGAGCGGTTGCACTGTGGTGTCTCAGACCAAAGGCAATATTCTCGGTCACCGTAAGGTGAGGAAAGAGAGCGTAGTCCTGAAACACCATACCCAGGTTACGTTGCTCCGGGGGAATGCGTATATGTGGTGAGGAGACGACCTTGCCATTGAGGCGTATCTCACCGGCCCTGACGGTCTGAAAACCGGCGATTGCCCTTAATACGGTGGTCTTCCCACAACCGCTGGGGCCCAGCAGGCTCACCAGATTACCCTGAGTCACATGCAGAGTGAGACCATTCACGACAGGCTGGTCATCGTAACCACAATGTAGATCATTTATTTCCAGTAGCAGGTCCATAAAGGCTAACGATCCTGTAGGGTTTTTCGAACCAGAAGGATGACGGGCAGAAGACCCACCAGTACCAGGGTAATGGCAGGCAGGGCAGCGCGCTCCCATTCCCCCTCCGAGGTCATTTCATAAATACGCACGGCCAGCGTGTCCCAGCCAAAGGGGCGCATCAGCAGGGTGGCCGGCATCTCTTTCATGGTGTCGACCAGGACCAGGAGCATGGCCGTCAACAGGCCCGGCCGTATCAGGGGAAGATAGATACGAGTGAGTATTTCCCTCGGCCTGGCTCCTAGAGTTCTGGCCGCCTCGGGCAGGCTGTATCTGATCCTTGAAAGACCAGTCTCGACAGGGCCATGGGCAACGGCCATAAATCGTATGACATAGGCAATGAGCAGGGCAAAGACACTGCCACCCAGGATCTGGCCTGTCGTGTTATAGCCAAGCAGGCCGGTCAGGCGATGGAAAAAGTGATCGCTTTGGGTCAGGGCGATCATGATGCCAACGGCCAGTACCGAACCCGGCAGGGCGTAACCCAGGTTAGCGATATTGACGGTGAAGGCGGTCAGGCGGTCGCGTTGATATCGCCGGGCAAAACCTAAAACCAGGGCGCAGGCGCTGGTCAGCAGGGCAGCAAGGAGGCCCAGTAACAGGGTGTGATACAAAAGCCCGAAATACCGGCTATCAAATTCTTCACTGATCGATTCCATGGCCCAGAGACAGAGCTGGATAAAGGGTATCAGGAAGGCAATGGCAAACAACAGCGACAGGGCGGCGGTGATGCTCCAGCCCCTCCATCCATGCAGGATGAATCGTGTGGGCTTTCCGCTACGCATCGTGTCATGATATTGAGCCCGTCGCCGAGTGGCCCGCTCCGTCATCAGGCTGATGAAGACGAACAGCAATAACAGGGAGGCCAGTTGCGAGGCCGTCTGTAAGCTGAAGAAGCCGAACCAGGCCTTGTAGATGGCGGTAGTGAAGGTGTCATAGTTGAAGGTTGCCACGGTGCCAAAATCGGCCAGGGTTTCCATCAGGGCCAGAGAGGTACCAGCCACAATCGCCGGTCTGGCCATGGGTAATGCAACACGTCTGAAGACCTCGAGGGGACCATATCCAAGGGTCTGGGCTGCCTCCAGGGTTGATCGTCCCTGAGTGAGAAAGGCCGTTCTGGCCAACATGTAGACGTAGGGATACAGGACCAGGACCATGACCGCAATCACGCCACCGGTGGATCGAATCTCGGGAAACCAGTAGTGACCCACTCCCAACCATGAGCGCAGAGCGGTTTGTACAGGGCCGGAAAAATCCAGCAGACCTATGGCGACAAAGGCCATGACATAGGCCGGAATGGCCAGAGGCAACATCAGCATCCAGTCAAACAGACCTCGGCCTGGAAAATCACAGCGTGTGGTCAGCCAGGCCAGGGTGACACCCAGCAGGGTAACGCCAAGGCCAACACCGATGACCAGCTTGATGGTGTTAATGAAGAGCTGGTTTAATAAGGTCTCGGCCAGGTGTGACCAGATCTCGGTATCGGGTTGTAGCCAGCCCGAGAAAACCACCAATAATGGAATAGCAACAAGCAGGGCCAGGGCCCCGCTTGCATAATGCCATTTGTTGAGTCTTCCCGGTAAACGTCCCTTTCTGGCCTCAGGCCTGAGGATGGGGTTGTCCGGTGTGATTTCATGCATGCAAAGTATTATGCCTGATTAGCGATAACCTGCACGATCCATGAGTTTGATCGCCTGGGTCTGAAGCTTTCCAGCCAGGGCGACATTCAGGTCATCGGCCTTAAACTTACCCCACGAGGCCACCAGGTCATCAGGCGTGACCTTCGGGTTAACCGGGTATTCCATATTCAGGGCGGCGAATTGCTGCTGGGCCTCTTCCGAAGAGAGCCATTCCAACAACTGGATCGCGGCGTTACGATGCTTGGCATGTTGTGTGATGCCGGCCCCGGAGATATTGATATGCACACCGGCCTCGTCCTGATTGGGCCAGAATAAGGCGAGCTTGATCTCAGGGTCCTTCTTCTGCAGGCGACCAAAATAGTAGGTGTTCACAATTCCGACATCACACTGACCCGCCGCAATGGCCTGCATCGTCTTGGTATCGTTGGAGAAGGGGGCAGTGGCCAGGTTATTGACCCAGCCTTCAAGGATCTGGCTGGTCTTTTCTTCTCCGTGCCGGGCAATCATCATGGCGACAAGCGACTGGTTATAGACTTTCTTAGAGGTGCGCAGACACAGACGCCCCTTCCATTTAGGTGCGGCCAGATCTTCGTAACTGCTCAGTTCAGATGGCTGAACTCGCTCGGTGCTGTAGACAATAGTGCGTGCGCGAACAGACAGGCCAAACCAACGGTTATCAGGATCGCGCAGGTGTTCAGGGACATTCTTTTTAAGTGTGTCCGACTGTACCGGGCTTAGAACACCTTCCTTTGCGGCCTGCCACAGGTTTCCAGCATCGACGGTCATCAACATGTCGGCAGGAGTGTTTGCACCCTCGGCCTTGAGCCGCGCCAGGAGCGGAGCGGCCTTGTCGGTAATATACTGGATTTTTACGCCTGTTTTTTCAGTGTAGGCGTCAAACAGTGGCTTGATCAGGTGCTCTTTGCGGGCTGAATAGACAGTAATGGTTTCTTCAGCATAGACCGGCAGGGCAATCGCCAGTGTCAGCAGGGCGATGATTGTCTTTTTCATGTGTTGCAACCTTTTTAACGATTCAAGGGCTATTCTTAATGTGAAGCGTAATGATAATAATTCTCATTTATAAGGTCAAGTGACTCGCCAGCCTTTTTTGGGGCTACTCTGGTTTAAATGATTGCATGTAGGGATTGGTGTTGACGCGTTTGATCTGGATAAAGCCGTTCTGTGAGCTCTGATGACACTGGTTACAGCTATCAACCATCTTGTCGAATTGCATGTTGGCCTTATTCAGGTCTTTTTTATCGACCCAGTCTTCAAATTTTTCAAACTCTGGTGCCAGGGTCTGCTTGACCATGGTGCCGATGTGGAATTCTTTATACTTTCCATAATCTTCCGCTTCCTCCAGGGTCTCCTCGATCTCATGGGTGTAGAATTTCACCAGGTCGAGATTGCCACCATCCAGAGATAAGCTCGTCTTGTGCATGAAATACTGGAATTTACCCATCAGGGTGACCAGGCTTCCTTCTTCTGCAGTTGCAGTGGAGGTAGATGTCATAAGAATTGCAGCAATGAATAAGGGGGCTTTCTTTATCATGTCTTTGATTCCTTCAGATAAGTACATTTGTTGATATCAATATTAGTGCTAAAGCCTTTGTCTGGCCAACTAATCAGGGTTATAGAAAAGTAAACATTTGTTGCATAAAAATACTACCCTACGACTCCTGGCTAGTCGCTAAAAGACCACGCCAGCCTGTGCGGTTAAAGTGTTGGCACTCTTACCGGTTCCCCCATCATCAGTGCTGTAATCCTTGTCATAGGCGTACTGGATGGCTAGAGATGTATTAGGCATGATAAATACACGGTAGGTAGCGAGCATTCGCTGCTTTGGCAGACCGAGATCGATTGCCTCGTCCGATCCCTGGTAGCCAAGGGCTACGATGGAATCCTTGTCGAAGCTTGCGAATTTGATATTGGCCTCCAGGTTGTATGCGCTGGGCTGGGCGGCGTTTCCCTTGAAGGCATAATCGGCCACGTCAAATGCCTCGGTTGCGCCCACGTATTCGGCATAAAGAACGAACCGGGAAAATTCCAGAGTGGTATTTGCGCTGAGTCCAGGAACCGAATCGGACACTGTGATGCCATCCTGCAGGCTATCGGAATCCCCCATGTTATTCGTGTAACCGGCGCCGATTGAAAAGCTCAGCTTGTCAAAATCATTTCCGTAGGAAACGGCAGCGCCAAAGCTATTGATCTGGTCTTTTTCGTCGTAGTCGATATCACCATTAAAGGTGTAAAGATTGATATTAAAACCCGATCTGGCGGCACCGACCTGGATACCGGTCGCGCGTGTTTCCCCAATCTCCAGGGTCAATGGATCAGATATCATCTCCGTGCTGTAATCCCCAAAGGGCATGTAGGTCTGGCCGATGATGGAATAGAAGGGGGTCTTATCCCCGTTTGCGAGACTCACGGTTGCGATATCGACTTCGAGGTCCGTTTCGCCCTGTTCGTAGAGCAGGGCGGCCTCAACGCTAATCCAGGAATTGACCCTGGAGGTGATATAAGGTGCGAATGTGGCTACCGTGATGTCGCTTTCGATGTTACCTTCGTAGTGACTCAGATAGCCTGCCTCAACCTGGATCAGGGCACCTAACTCAATCTGGTCGTACCACGCGGCACGCTCCTCCTGTTCGGCTTCCTTTTTCTCTTCAACCGCATCAGCAATTGTCTTGATGCGTTGTGGGGTACCCTCTATATAGGCCTCTCTGAGTGCCTTAATTTCCCGTTCCAGCAGTGCAATCCTTTCTTCATCACTCATCTCCCGGGAAGGCGCCATTCCTTCACCATCGAACTGTTTATTCTCAAACGGGTCGATGTGCGTCGCGATTTTTTCAAAACCATCTTCGGCATAGGCATCCCTGAGTGCAATCAGCTGTGTCTCAAGCTCCTGAATACGTTCATCCTGGGTTTGAGCGAGAACTGTCGATTGAGCGCAGAGGCTCAATAAAATGGCAGTGGCCAAAACGGTATTTTTCATGTTGTCTCCTGTTGATCAACATAAGTTCCTCGTTCTGGCTGGCTATTGCTGGCTGGATATAAGGGTTAAACGCGGATGAATTACTTGGTGAGTATGAGTTTTCCGCTACGTGTCTTCTGCAGGCGGTATTCGTTGCCTTTGTGAAGAATCAGGGCATAGCTTTGCCCCTTGAGTAGTTGTTCACTTGGCCATGTCTCTGGCATTGCTCTCTGGTCGTCCCCGGATTTTCGGTCTGTGATTTTGTCGTTTTCCAATGCCTGGATCTCATCTCTAATAAAGGTGTAAATGATAACGATTATCATTTACATATCAAGCTTTTTTTGTTTATCGGCTGTCTTTGGCTAAATTGTGCGGCCCTACGCATCCATCGGCAGGCAGGGTTAGATTGGGCGGGAGCTTATATTCCGATGCCCCGCTATCCCCGTTGGTGAGCAATTAATAGAGCCGTCAGGGAAAGTGGTCGCCAAAGCTCTTCGTATTGATCGTGCTTTAGAACTTGCCGGGGTTTATTATTAAATCTTGCCCAGTATCGAGTATTGAGAATAACGACATGGCAAAGCGGATCACGATCATCCAGGGGCATCCCGATCCTCGAGGCAAGCATTTCGGCCGAGCCCTGTCCGATACCTATGCGCAGGGGGCCAGGGAGGCAGGCCATGAGATCCATGCAATCGATGTGGCAAACCTGGATTTTCCCCTGCTGCGTAGCAAGGAAGAATACGAGACAGGCGTGCCGCCTGACACCATCCAGCAGGCCCAGCATGCCATCGAACAGGCTGAACATCTGATCATATTTTACCCCCTCTGGATGGGCACCATGCCAGCGGTGTTCAAGGGGTTTCTGGAACAGGTCTTTCGCCCCGGATTTGCCTACTTGGAAGAAGAAGGGAAGGGGGGGCGCAAACTACTCAGTGGTAAAAGCGCCCGTATCGTTATTACCATGGGGATGCCGGCATTCATCTATCGCTGGTATTTTCACGCCTATAGTCTCAAAAGCCTGGAGCGTAACATCCTGGGTTTCTGTGGCATTGGACCGATCAAAGAGAGCCTGGTGGGCATGGTGGAAGGCAACAATCCTTCGCGGCGAGAAAAATGGCTGGATAAGATGTATGAGCTGGGACGCAAAGGGGGCTAGTGGTTAATGGTCACGGCCTGTATCAGAGGGGGCATAATTGTACTGCTGGGATTGTTGCTCGGAGCCTGCTCATCGGTGCAATACTATGCTCAGGCAGTCAGGGGGCATGCGGATCTCCTGTCTCAGGAAGAACCGATCGAAGAGGTACTGGAACGTAAAGATCTCAGCCCTGAGCTGATGGATATCCTGGCCGAAAGTCAGGAAGCAAGGGACTTTGCTGTTTCTGAGCTCGGTCTGCCGGATAACGACAGTTACCGGAATTTTGTACACCTGGATCGGGATTTTGTCGTCTGGAATGTCGTCTCGACCGAAGAGTTTTCCCTTGACCCCGAAAAGTGGTGTTTTCTTATCGTAGGGTGTCTTAGCTATAAAGGTTATTTTGACAAAAAAGAGGCGCAGGGGTTTGCCGAGGGACTCAGGCAGCAGGGTTATGACGTCTCGGTATCCGGGGTGCGTGCCTATTCCACCATCGGCTGGTTTGATGATCCCCTGCTCAGCACCATGTTGTACAAGAATGAGGCCAGGCGCATTGGTATTATCTTCCATGAGCTGGCGCATCAGCAGCTCTATATCAAGGGCGATTCTGCTTTTAATGAGGCCTTTGCGATGACGGTTGAGATCGAAGGGGTCAGGCGCTGGTTAAGATCCAGAAATCAGCATGCGCAGTTAAAGGCCTACGAGGCCTCTCTGGACCGCAAATGGGTCTTCAACCGACTATTGAATGAGACCCGTGAGGCCTTAAAGTCGCTCTATAGCCAGCCCATCACGGTTTATGAGATGCGCCTGGAGAAAGCCCAGGTCTATGAAGGTCTCAGACGCGACTATGAGCAGGCCCGCGAGGCCTGGGGCGGGTATGACGGTTACGATGGTTGGATGGCCCAGGATCTGAATAATGCCCATCTTTCGC
>JANTGN010000024.1 GCA_024762895.1 Thiotrichales bacterium | reverse complement strand
CAAGTTTAATGGTGAGCCCATTATTCACTCATCCGATCTCCCGCCAGTAGTTGGCCGTACCCCTATTGGTGATGAGTCCCTGGTTGAGGTGATTCGTGCGGGTAAGCCCTTGAAGCTTCGTATTACTATTGGTGAATTACCAGAGACCAGTACGGCGCAATCCCCACATAAAAAAGGCAAGCCGGGTAAAAGTTCAGACCTGATATTAGGCATGTCTATTATCAATGCGCCCGATGAAGTGCTGAAATCTCTCGGAATAGAGAGCGGGGTCCTGGTCGATAAGGTCGAGGCCGGGCCGGCGAGAGAAGCAGGTGTGCGAAAGGGCGATGTCATTGTGATGGTTCAGCAGAAACTGATCTCTGAACCGGCTCAGCTGACTGCTGTGATCAACAGCCTGCCGAAAGGTAAATCGGTTGCTGTCCTGATTCAGCGTAAGGAAGGCCCGGTATTCCTGGCTATCAGGAACCCATAGGTCCTATGACATGGATACTCTATACCCGCAAGGGCTGTGGGCTATGCGAAGACATGGAGCATGCAATTACCCAATATGCCAGCCAGGAGGGTGATGCATTTCCAGCGTATCAAACCATAGATATTGATGCCGATGATGAACTCAGGCGGCGGTTTAATGCCGATGTGCCGCTTCTTCTAAACCAGAACGAAGTGGTTCTCCAGTATTTCTTTGACGAAACACGATTACAGCAGGTCTTAATGAATGACTAACCGAATGCAGCGCATCCGGAATTTCTCCATCATAGCCCATATCGATCATGGGAAATCCACCCTGGCCGATCGTTTAATACAGAGTTGTGGCGGGCTTTCAGAGCGCGAGATGGAGGACCAGGTACTGGATTCCATGGATCTGGAGCGTGAGCGTGGTATCACGATCAAGGCCCAGAGCGTCACTCTGAATTACAAGGCCAATGATGGTGAGGTTTACGAATTCAATATTATCGACACCCCCGGGCATGTCGATTTTTCTTATGAGGTGTCGCGATCACTCTCGGCCTGTGAGGGTGCGCTGCTGGTAGTCGATGCATCACAGGGGGTCGAGGCGCAGAGCGTTGCCAATTGTTATACAGCCATTGATCAGGGGCTGGAGGTGGTTCCTGTCCTGAATAAAATCGATTTACCTGCCGCCGATCCTGATCGGGTGATCAATGAAATTGAGGAAATCATCGGTATTGATGCCGAGCATGCGCTCAGGGTCAGTGCAAAGACCGGAGAGGGAATCGATGAGTTGCTGGAATCGATTATCAAGGATATCCCTCCACCCACAGGCTCAACAGATGAACCGCTGCAGGCCCTGATTATCGACTCCTGGTTCGATAACTACCTGGGTGTTGTTGCCCTGGTTCGCGTCATGCAGGGTGAAATTAAGCCCAAGGACAAGATTCAGGCCATGGCTATAGGTCGACAGTATCTGGTCGATAAAGTTGGTGTGTTTACCCCGAAGCGTAACGACAGAGCTCAGCTCTCGGCCGGTGATGTAGGTTATGTCATTGCAGGAATTAAAGAAATAGATGGGGCGAAGGTCGGAGATACCTTTACGCATATGAGCAATCCTGCCAAAGAGGCATTGCCGGGTTTCAAGGAGGTGCAACCCAGGGTGTTTGCCGGCCTGTTCCCGGTTAGCGCGGATGACTACGAGGGGCTGCGTGAAGCCCTCGAAAAACTCAGTCTGAATGATGCCTCGTTACAGTATGAGCCCGAGACCTCACAGGCCCTGGGGTTTGGTTTTCGATGCGGATTCCTCGGTATGCTGCATATGGAAATCATTCAGGAGCGGCTGGAGCGCGAGTACGACCTGGACCTGATTACAACGGCGCCGACGGTGGTCTACCAGGTTGAAACAACCAAGGGTGAAACTCTGGAGATCCATAACCCATCCCAACTACCACCGGTTAATGAAATCCATGAGATCAGGGAGCCCATTATTCGTGGAAATATTTTGGTTCCACAGGATTACGTCGGAGCAGTCATCGGTCTGTGCATCGAAAAACGCGGGGTACAGAAACAGATGAACTATCTGGGGAATCAGGTTTCCCTGGAATTTGAATTGCCCCTGAGCGAGGTGGTTCTGGATTTCTTCGATCGTCTGAAATCCATCAGTCGCGGCTACGCCTCTTTTGACTATTCCTTCGCCCGGTTCCAGGCAGAGCCCCTGGTCAAGGTGGATATATTGATCAATGGTGAACGCGTCGACGCCCTGTCCCTGATCGTACACAAGAGTGTTAGCCAGAGTCGAGGTCGGGATTTAACCGAAAAGATGAAGGAGATTATTCCTCGGCAGATGTTTGAAGTCGCGATACAGGCGGCCATAGGTACGCATATTATCGCAAGAAGCTCAGTCAAGGCCCTGCGCAAGAATGTAACGGCAAAGTGTTATGGCGGTGATATTACGCGAAAGAAAAAACTACTGGAAAAACAGAAGGCGGGAAAAAAGCGCATGAAACAGGTAGGAAAGATCGAGATTCCACAGGAGGCCTTCCTCGCTGTACTGAAGGTTGAAGACTGAAGCCATGAATTTTGATATTGAGTTGTTTTTAGTGCTTGGCAGTCTGGTAACTGGTCTGGTATGGCTGGCAGATATTTTGTTCCTGAGTAAATTAAGAATGAATAAGGCCGGCGAAGAGGGGGCAGAGAAGGTTACGGAGCCCTGGTATGTAGAATACGCAAAATCATTCTTCCCGGTGTTGTTTATTGTGCTTATTTTAAGATCCTTTGTAGCAGAGCCATTTAGAATTCCTTCCGGGTCGATGATGCCAACACTGCTCGTAGGTGATTTTATCCTGGTGAATAAGTTTGCTTATGGCCTGCGATTGCCGGTGACCCATTCAAAAGTTATGGCAGGAGGTGATCCGGAAAGAGGCGACGTCATCGTCTTCAGGTACCCCAAAGAACCCTCGATCGATTATATAAAAAGAATCGTGGGAATGCCGGGGGATCATGTGGCTTATTATAATAAGCAGCTATATATTAATGGGCAGCCTGCCAAGCAGCATATTCAGAATGAATATATAAAGATAGACCCGGATCAGGCGCGACCAGGTCAGTTGTTTATTGAGGAAGATTTGATGGGGGTGCCCCATAATATGCTCATAGACAAAAACCGTTTAAGTATCGAAGGGGAGTACGTTGTTCCTCCAAACAGTTATTTTGTGATGGGTGATAACAGAGATAATAGTAACGACAGCAGATACTGGGGTGTTGTGCCTGATGAGAATCTGGTGGGTAAGGCCTTTATGATCTGGATGAACTGGGATTTTTCTAAAAATAGCCTGGATCTGTCCAGGGTTGGCAACAGTATTCAATAGGGGGGGAGCATGAAACAAATGAAACAACAACAAGGTCTATCGTTTATTTCCTGGCTTTTGGTCATTGGTATTGCGGGTGCGCTGGCAGTCGTCGGACTTAAATTAATTCCTGTCTATATGGAATACGGAACTATAAGTTCGGTGCTTGAATCAGTTGCAGAAGAACAGGCAACCAGTCGTAAGTCAGGCGCGGCACTGTGGACTTCTATGATAAAACGACTCGAAATCAATAATATTAATTACATTAAAAAAGAAAATTTTAAGACGGAAAAGGTCGATGGCGGTGAGAAGCTGTCCGTAAAATATGAGGTTAGAACACATATGTTTGGCAATCTGGACACCGTGGCCAGCTTTGAGAAGACGGTAGAAGTTCAGTATTAAATCGTCATGTTACGCCTGGATAAACTGTTACCCGAAGATGTGATCAATGATCCTCTCTATGAAGAGGCATTAACACATCGTAGTCTGGGTAAGAGAAACTACGAGCGTCTGGAGTTTCTTGGGGATAGTGTGTTGAATATGGTAATTGCCGATGCCCTGTTCCAGGATCTCCCTGACAAGAAAGAAGGCATATTGAGCCGGCTACGAGCGGGACTGGTAAATAAGGATACCCTGGCGGAAATTGCTCATGAGCTGGATCTGGGGTCTATTGTCAAGTTAGGTCCGGGCGAATTAAAAAGTGGCGGGTTTCGTCGAGATTCTATTCTGGCCGACACCATGGAGGCCATCATCGGTGCCGTTTATCTGCTTAAGGGCTTTTCCTCAGCCAGGGACTATATACTCAAAATCTATGATACAAGGATGCACAACCTCCCCGACTTTAATGATTTAAAAGATCCTAAATCTAGATTACAGGAGTATTTGCAGGCGCAGTCGATTGACCTACCGGTCTATGAGCTGGTTGAAGTGACGGGTAAGGCCCATGACCAGCATTTCAGAGTTCGCTGTATCGTCGATAAGCTAAAGCTTTCTGATATCGGAGAAGGTAGTAGTCGAAAAAAAGCGGAACAGGAAGCAGCCTCACAGGTACTTTCTAAGCTCGCATGACCAAAATGGACTGCAAAAAAACCCGATTTGGTTACGTGGCGCTGGTCGGCAGACCCAATGTAGGCAAATCGACGCTGGTTAACCAGATCATGGGGCAGAAGCTGGTAGCCACTTCCCGCAAGGCACAAACGACCAGACATCAGATCCTGGGGGTTTTCACCAGAGGCTGCGATCAACTGGCTTTGATTGACCTTCCTGGTATTCATGCCAGAAGATCACACAAACTAAATGCAATCCTCAACAAGACCGCTCTGGCTGCTCTGCAGGATGCCGATGTGCTGGCTGTGCTTGTTGATGTGACCCGGTGGACGAAAGAAGACGATCTGGTCTTCGAGGCGATAGCCAGGACCAGAGCTCAGAAAGTCCTGTTGTTGAACAAGGTTGACCTGCTCAAAAACAAGGAAGCCTTGTTGCCCATCATTCAAGAAATCTCGGCTAAGGGTGAATTTGTCGATGTGGTTCCCCTGTCAGCTGAAAAAGGCACCAACGTTGATCAGGTGCTTAAGGTGTTAACTCAGCACATACCCGTCGGTCCTTTTCTATTTTCAGAAGATGACCTTACCGATAAGAGTATTAATTTTCTTTGTTCCGAATTTATCAGGGAGAAGGTGCATCGACTCACTGGACAGGAAATTCCTTATGCAACTGCCATCAAGATAGACTCTTATGAAGACCTGGGGCACAAGGTTGTTATTCATGCCGTTATCTGGGTCGACAGGCAAAGCCAGAAAAAAATCGTGATTGGTAAGCAGGGTGCACTGATTAAGCGAATTGGCACTGAGGCACGCCTGGAGATAGAAAAATTACTGGGGAAGAAGGTTAATCTCCAGTTATGGGTTAAAGTGAAAAGCGACTGGCAGAATAGTGAAAGGGATCTGCTTGAGCTTGGTTTAGAGTGACATGGTACAGCCCATATCTGATCGTGCCATCATATTACAGATTAAACCCTACCGGGAAACCAGTGCGATAGTCTCTACACTGACGGAGCATAATGGATTACTCAGAGGGGTGTTGAAAGGAAACAGGGGGGGCAGATCAGGCAAGAGGAATGTGCAGGCACTGCAGGGGATTTCTCTTTCCAATATTAGCTTTTCGGGGCGTTCGGATTTAAAGACTTTTTCGCGTGTAGAGACCATCAAGCAGTACAGAATATCAGTATCACTATTGACACATTCTTTGTTACTGGCAGAACTCTGCCATAAATTATTAGCACCAGGGCAGGAAGAAGGCATGATGTTTGACCTTCTGCATACAAGCCTTAACTCACTGACCAGTGATGCTATAGACCCGGATGAGGTGGCGATTAATTTTATTATAAGATTACTGGAGAATCAGGGTTATGACCTGTTATCGGAAGGAATTCCAGAAATTACTCTGTCCGATCATGCAGAATTTTCACAAACGGGTATGACTCATAAAGAAGTACTGGTGAGTCTGGAGAAAGTGCTGATGCATTATTTCCCCAGGCGTTCTATTAATACATTTAGTTATATTACGAGATAATTTTATGAAGCTTGGGGTTAATATTGATCATATCGCTACCATCAGGCAGGCAAGATTGACACCCTATCCGGATCTTGTGTCCGCAGTCAATATTATCGAGCAGGCTGGAGCCGATGGCATAACCCTGCATCTACGCGAAGACAGAAGGCATATACAGGATAATGACCTCTACGCACTCAAGCCAGTTATACAATCTAAAATGAATCTGGAAATGGCCGCGACTCAGGAAATGGTGGATATCGCATTAGAAATAATGCCCCAGGACTGCTGTATTGTGCCTGAAAAGCGTGAAGAACTGACCACAGAGGGCGGATTAGACGTTGCCGGTAATCTGGAATGGATCAAAGACTGCTGTGGCAGACTGCGTGCGGCGGGTATCGATGTTTCTCTTTTTATAGAGCCTTCCAGGGAGCAGATCGAAGCAGCCATTGCCTGTGATGCCAATGTCATAGAAATTCATACCGGAGGCTACGCCAATGATCCGGGTAATGAGGCCTTACTGGAGCAAATCACCTCAGCCGTTGATTATGCCTCGGAACGTGGATTGATCGTGAATGCAGGTCATGGACTCGATTATGGGAATGTGACTGCGATTGCTGCCATAAAGACCATCAATGAGCTCAATATTGGTCATGCAATCATTGCTCGGGCGATCTTTGTCGGCCTGGATTCCGCCGTGAAAGAAATGAAGACCCTGATGGGGTCATAGTTATGGGGATTCACGGTCTCGGGGTCGATATCGTTAGCAAGGAGCGGATTGGCAGGATCCATAATAAATATGGTGATCGTTTTGCTGAACGGCTGTTTGCGACTCAGGAATTGGTTGAATATCATGCGGCCAGTGATAAGTGTGCCTTCCTTGCAAAACGGTTTGCAGCCAAGGAAGCGATTAGTAAGGTATTGGGAACAGGGATCACGGCAAAGGTGCATCTGCGTGACCTGGTGCTGACACATGACGAGCGTGGCAAGCCTATGGTAGCACTCGAGGGACATGCCCATGAGATTATGTTGTCCCTGGGTATGGACACCATCCTGATCTCAATTTCAGATGAGAAGGAGCATGCCATTGCCTTTTGTGTTGGCGCTAACAATGGCAGCTAGTGGGTATGCATGGTGCTATTCTCAAACAATCTCAAACCAATAATGATCGAATCTTATGACTGATTTTTATACCTTGTCTCATTTCATAGGCAATACGCCACTGGTTCGCTTACAGCGTTTGCCAGGAAAGTCTACGAATACCCTGCTGGTAAAACTCGAGGGTAATAATCCAGCTGGCTCGGTCAAGGATCGGCCGGCCTACAGTATGATTAAACATGCCGAGGAACGTGGTCAGATTAAACCGGGCGATACCCTGATCGAGGCCACCAGCGGCAACACGGGTATAGCACTGGCCATGGTCGCTGCTATCAAAGGTTATCGGATGATATTGATCATGCCCGCGAATATGAGTGAGGAGCGGCGAGCCTCTATGAAGGCCTATGGGGCAGAGATCATCCTGGTTAGTCAGGATGAGGGTATGGAGGGCGCTCGGGACCTGGCCCTGGCCATGGAGGCAGAAGGAAAAGGAAAGGTCCTCGATCAATTTTCGAATCCTGATAATCCCCTGGCCCATTATGAAGGTACAGGCCCGGAGATCTGGCGTGATACCGAAGGGCGGGTCACGCATTTTGTCAGCGCCATGGGAACGACCGGTACCATTATGGGAACATCCCGCTATTTGAAGGAGCAGGATGACTCTGTACAGATCGTCGGTGTACAGCCTGAAGAGGGTTCTCAGATACCGGGCATACGACGCTGGCCCGAAGAGTATCTGCCTACGATTTATGAGGCGAGCAGAGTCGATAGTGTCATCGATGTGAGTCAGATCGATGCTGAAGAGACCATGCGTCGACTGGCGGCAGAAGAGGGTATATTTTCCGGTGTGTCATCCGGCGGTGCCGTGGCTGCGGCCCTGAATCTATCTAAAAAGATTGAAAATGCCGTGATTGTTTCGATTATCTGTGACCGGGGTGATCGCTATATTTCTACCGGCGTATTTCCTGCCTGAGTTTTATGGCGAGACGTAAAAAAAAATTGCCGCCCGGTGGCATAGAGGTCGAGATTCGTGATCTCACCCATGAGGGAAGAGGGGTCTGTTCGGTTGAAGGCAAGACGGTATTTGTTGATGGATCACTCCCCGGTGAGATCGTTAAGTTTGATTACCTCGCGACCCGAAAAGATTATGACGAAGGGTATGCTACCGAGGTCATCAAGGCCTCGCCAGACCGCGTCGAGGCCCGCTGCAAACATTTTGGTGTTTGTGGTGGTTGCAGCCTGCAGCACCTGGATAGTGAAAAACAGATCCAGTGCAAACAGGAGGCCCTGTTGTCAGCACTCAGGCAGATTGCTGGGCTGGGTCCTGAAGAAATTGCCCCGCCCTTGAAGGGACCCGCCTGGGGTTATCGTCATAAGGCCCGCCTGGGTGTTAAATACGTACCCAAAAAGGGACGCGTACTGATAGGTTTCAGAGAACGTCAGGGCCGATTTCTGGCTGATATCAGGCATTGCCCCGTACTGGTACCCGAGGTCGGGGCACAGCTGGAGTACATGTCGGATCAGATCTATAAAATGCAGGCCCGTGACCAGATCCCCCAGATCGAGATGGGTAAGGGCGATGATGCCACCTGTCTGGTGGTGCGGCATCTGGTCGAGCTTTCAGAGACTGATAAGGCCATCCTGCTGGAGATGGGCAGGACGCTCAATGTCTATATCAGCCTCCAGCCCGGCGGTCCTGATAGTGTCGTTCCTCTGTGGCCAGAACAGCAGACCCTGACATACGGGCATCCTGAGTTTGATGTGAAGATCCAGTTTCATCCCGGTGACTTTATTCAGGTTAATCCCGAGATCAATCGGCAGATGGTCAGACAGGCCATAGACTGGCTGGATGTTCAGGAGGGCCACAAGGTGCTGGATCTGTTCTGCGGCCTGGGCAATTTCACCTTGCCGCTGGCCCGCAGGGCCAGAGAGGTCATTGGTGTCGAGGGTGATCAGGCGATGGTCAATCGCGCACGAGAAAATGCCCTGTTCAATGGCCTTGATAATACGCGTTACTTTGTCGAGAACCTGATGGAGCCAGGCAGTCAAAGCGCCTGGCTAAAAGAAGATTATGATCGCCTTCTGTTTGATCCACCGCGCTCAGGCGCCAGGGAGATTATTCCATTATTGGCCTCACGGGAAGTGAGTCGGATCGTCTATGTTTCCTGCCATCCGGGGTCCTTGGCCCGTGATGCCGGTGAACTCGTGAATCGATACGGTTATCGCCTGGCAAGGGTAGGGGTGATGGATATGTTTCCGCATACCGCGCATGTTGAATCCATGGCCCTGTTTGTGAAGGATTAGTCCAGGCAATTAGTTCCGGGATCTAAGTTCATTGCTTCTATCTATAGGTGGTTGTTATAGCAGTAGCTGTTCCAGTATTCCTTCATAGATGGCAGATAGGTCATCGAGTTCCTGTGTGGTGACCCGCTCATTTACCTGATGGATTGTAGCGTTGAGCGGGCCCAGTTCTACAACCTGGGCGCCGGTCGGTGCAATAAAGCGGCCATCCGAGGTGCCCCCGGTGGTCGATAGCTTGGTCTGTATTCCCATGACGCTTTTAATGCTGGAGACCATGGCATCAACGAGCTCACCTTCGGGTGTAAGAAAGGGGTTGCCGGACAATGCCCATTCAATCGTGTAATCAAGGTCATGTTGATTCAGGATAGTCTCGACATGTTGCCTGAGCTCGGTATCGGTAACCTCGGTAGAAAATCGGAAGTTGAATAGCATCTCCAGTTCGCCGGGGATGACATTGGTTGCTCCAGTGCCGCTGTTGATATTGGAGATCTGAAATGTCGTGGGTGGGAAGAATTCATTACCCTGATCCCACTCCTGGCTGATCAGTTCTGCAAGGGCCGGTGCAAACTGATGGATCGGGTTAATGGCCAGGTGCGGATAGGCAACATGCCCTTGTTTACCCCTGACAATGAGCCGGGCCCCCAACGACCCACGGCGACCATTCTTGATTACATCCCCCACCTTTTCCGTACTGGTGGGTTCGCCGACCAGGCACCAGTCGATTTTTTCGCCTCGACGCTCCAGTACCTCGACCACCTTAACGGTCCCATCCACGGCGGGGCCTTCCTCATCACTCGTGATCAGGAAGGCAATTGAGCCACCGTGATCGGGGTGGTTTTTCAGGAAGCGCTCACAGGCTGTCACCATGGCGGCAATACTGCCTTTCATGTCGGCACTACCACGACCATAAAGTGTGCCGTCCTGGATAGCGGCCTCAAAAGGTGGATGGGTCCATTGCGCTTCGGGCCCGGTGGGAACGACATCCGTATGACCGGCAAAGGTCAATAAGGGACCTTCCATACCTTTGCGCAACCATAGGTTTTTCACTTCCCCGAAATCAAGTTGCTCCGCCTTAAAACCCAGTGATGCCAGCCGCTCGGACAGTAAGGCCTGGCAGCCTTTGTCCTCAGGGGTTACCGAGGGGCGTCGTATCAGGTCCTGGGCAAGTAGAATCGTGGGGCTGCTCTGGTTGCTATCAGTCATAATTATTTCTTAAAGTGAGTATTAGCCCAGAATTTCGTCATATTGTTCTGGCTTGAATCCAATCTGCACGCTACCGTCCTGGCGAACCAGGACGGGGCGTTTAATCATGCTGGGATTGTCTATCATTAACTGCACGGCCCCATCGTGATCCAGGTCCTGTTTAAGCTCGTCAGGCAATTTCCTCCAGGTCGTGCCCCGTTTATTGAGTACGACATTCAGGCCAGCCTTCGCAATCCAGTCTTCGAGTTGAGACGCGGTCACGCCTTCTTTCTTGAAGTCATGAAAGCTGAAGTCTATGCCTTCGGATTCGAGCCATTTGCGCGCCTTTTTCACGCTATCGCAATTGGGTATGCCATAGAGTTCAATCACAATAGGGCCTCAAATCAGATGTTACGCAGCAATTCATTAATGCCGACCTTGCCCAGGGTCTTGGCATCCACCTTTTTGACAATGACCGCGCAGTACAGGCTGTAACTGCCGTCTTTTGAAGGCAGGTTGCCCGAGACCACCACGGAGCCAGCGGGTACACGACCATACATGACCTCACCGGTCTCGCGGTCATAGATCTTGGTGCTCTGGCCAATGTAGACGCCCATAGAGATGACTGAGCCTTCTTCAACAATAACGCCTTCTACGACCTCGGAGCGGGCTCCGATAAAACAGTTATCTTCGATAATGGTGGGTGCTGCCTGCAGGGGTTCGAGCACGCCACCGATGCCCACGCCGCCAGAAAGGTGAACGTTCTTACCAATTTGCGCGCAGGAGCCTACCGTGGCCCAGGTGTCCACCATGGTGCCTGAATCCACGTAGGCGCCGATGTTGACGTAAGAGGGCATGAGTACGACGCCGGGAGCGATAAAGGAACCTCGGCGAGCTGTTGCTGGCGGTACTACCCGTACGCCGGTTTCACGAAACTCACGGGAGTTCATGTCGGCATACTTGGAATCGACCTTGTCATAATAGTTGGTGAAGCCACCCTTCATGAAGCGATTGTCTTCTATACGGAATGAAAGCAGTACCGCTTTTTTCAGCCATTCGTTGACCACCCAGCCATTGTCAGCTTTCTCTGCGACTCGGGCCTTGCCGCTATCGAGCATATCGATGGCTTCCATAACGGCCTCCTTGACATGGGTCTCCACATTGCGGGGGGTGATATCGGCGCGGCGCTCAAAGGCCTCTTCAATGATCTGTTGTAAATCGCTCATGCAATACTCCAATACGGGTTTACCAATGTTCAACACAATTACGAATTCGTTTAACGCCCTCTATGCATTCATCCAGGGGGGCGACCAGGGCCAGGCGCACATGATTGTTGCCGGGGTTAATACCTTCAACATCACGAGAAAGAAAACTGCCGGGAAGAACGGTTATATAATAACGGTCATAGAGAGCCCGTGCGAAATCTACATCATTCACGGGGGTCTTTAACCACAGGTAGAATCCGGCGTCCGGTAGCCGGACATCCAGCACCGGGCTGAGCAATTCTATGGCTGCAGCAAATTTCTGTCGGTAGGCCTCGCGGTTTTTTTCAACATGGGCCTCATCCTGCCAGGCCTTACTGCTGGCTGCCTGATAGGGTGGCGACATGGCACAGCCATGATAGGTTCGATAGGTATGAAATTTCTGGATGATCTCGGCATCACCGGCGACAAAGCCCGATCTCAGGCCGGGGGCATTAGAGCGCTTGGACAGGCTGTGGAACACGACGCAACGCCTGTAATCGCTGAGTCCCAGGTCGGCTGCAGCCTGTAGCAGGCCGGGAGGAGGGTTGTCCTCATCCCAGTAGATCTCTGAATAACATTCATCGGAGGCAATAATGAAATCGTGTTTCTGGGCCAGCTGGATCAGCGCCTGTAGCTGCTTCCCGGGGATGACCGCCCCCGTGGGATTGCCGGGTGAGCAGAGGTAGAGTAACTGACATTGGTCCCAGGTATCTGGGGAAACCTGATCAAAATCGGGTAAGTAGCCATTCTCTTCCAGGCAGTTCAGGTAATGGGGTTCCGCTCCGGCCAGGTAGGCAGCCCCTTCATAGATCTGGTAGAAGGGGTTCGGCATGATGACCAGGGCAGGGTCAGTCCGGTCGACGACGGCCTGTGCGAAGGCGAACAGGGCCTCACGGGTTCCGTTGACGGGCAGGACATGACGGGCAGGAGTGAGGCTGTTCTGGGGTAACTGAAAACGCCTTATCAGCCACTGTGAGATGGACTCCCTGAGCGTATCATCGCCCCTGGTCACGGGATATTGCGCTAGCTTATTCAGATGCGTGATGACTTCTTCCGCGATAAAGGCGGGGGTAGGGTCTTTGGGTTCCCCGATAGAGAGAAGAATGGGATCTATGTCTGGAGGTGGGTGGCATCCAGCCTTGAGGTCGGCGAGTTTCTGAAAGGGGTAGGGCTGAAGCCGCGCAAGGTCCGGGTTCATGATTTTTACTGGGCTGATAAAAAAGCGGGCATTATACTCGACTTCCCATCAATTTAGGGGGCTTTGATGAAATTCATCGCAATCCACCATGTCAGCCTGATTGTGCGAGATACGCAAAGATCGCTTGGATTCTATGAGGGCGTGTTAGGTCTTCGGTCTAGCCCCGACCGGCCAAATATGGCCTTTCCAGGTGCCTGGCTGGATGTGGGGCATGGCCAGCAGATACATCTGCTCGAAGTGCCTAATCCTTATGCGGATGCAGAGCTGCCCCTGCATGGGGGGCGTGATCGCCATGCCGCCTTTCGTATTCAGGGTTTGCAGCAGCTAGTCCGGCAGCTGGAACAGGCAGGCGTGGATTTTGCACTTAGCCGTTCAGGTCGCCATGCCTTGTTCTGCAGAGATCCGGATGGCAATACCCTGGAGTTTATTGAGGTTGATCCAGGGCCTCTGTAAGCACTCTTTGCAGGTTCTCTTCCGCCGTGGGTGTCAGGGCCTGATCCATTTCGTCGGTGATGTATAGCATGTCATCCGCCTGTTCACCAATGGTGGCAATACGCGCCGTATGCAGGCGAATTTTATGGGTCTTTAAGACCTGGGCAACACGCGACAGCAAACCCCTGCGGTCATTGGTCAATAGCTCCATTGCAGTCATGCCCGGGGCCTCATCAGGATAGTAACTGATGCGGGTAGATACGTTGAAATGCTTATGCTGACGCGAGATCCGGCCTTCCGACTCAGTTGTGATGGTCTCATCTGTGGTTAAACCGGCCGAGAGTCGTTCTTCAAGCTGTTTAAGTCGATCTTTTTCTATAATGGGGGTTTCATTGGCATCATGTATTTGTAGCGTATCGATGGCCATGCCTGAGCGGGTGCTCATAATACGGGCATCCAGGATATTGATGCCCATTTGATCGAGAGTGCGCGTTATGCGGAAAAAAAGATCAATGAAGTCGCGATGATAGATAAAAAGCTCTGTGCTACCAGTACTTTCAACAAAACGCGCCTTGACCAGGGGCAACTCTTCGACTGAGATGTCGTTAATCAACAGGGTATGTCGCACTATGTCTTCAGGGTTGTAGCGCAGGAAGTAGTCGGTTTCAAAATCGTTCCAGATGGGCCGGACCAGTTCCTCAGGCATGCCCTGTATTTTAAGCAGGCCCATGGCTTCGTCCTGTGTCGATACTATGATTTCTTCATGTTCGGCCGGGTTATCAAGACCGCGTCTTAATACCTGCTTGGTCTGTTCGTAGAGAGATGCCAGCAGTGAGGCCTTCCAGGAATTCCAGATCTCAGGGTTCGTCCCACGAATGTCTGCAACTGTCAGGATATAGAGGTAATCCAGGCGATTTTTGTTACCTATCAACTTTGCAAACTCATAGACCACATCGGGGTCACTGATATCGCGTTGCTGGGCGGTCATCGACATGACCAGGTGATGGCGCACCAGCCAGGCTACTAACTTGGCGTCATAATCACTGAGTCCATGCTCCAGACAGAACTGTTCGGCCTCTATGGCCCCCAGAATGGAGTGGTCTCCCTCTCTGCCCTTGGCGATATCATGAAACAGGGCCGCCAGATAGATCAGCTCGGGTTTGGGTAGCTCCTTAAATACCCGGCTGCTCAGGGGGTGTTCATGCTCATACTGTTTAACACTGGTTCGACGCACGTTACGCAAAACCATCAGAATGTGTTCATCCACAGTGTAGACGTGGAACAGGTCATATTGCATGCGTCCCACGATGAGGCCAAAACTCGGCAGGTATGCGGCAAGCAGGCCGTACCGGTTCATGCGCCTAAGTTGCGTCGTAATACCTGTGGGTTGACGTAAAATCTCCATAAACAGGCTTTTGCAGCGAATATCATCACGGAATCGCTTATCGATGAGATGTCGGTGACTCCGAATGGAGCGAATAGTGCTGGCACGGACCCCTTTAATATTGGGTTCTACCTGAAGAATCAGGAAGACCTCCAGTAAGGCAGGTGGATATTTAACAAAGAGCTGTTTATCGATGATTTCCAGGTAGCCATTATGGATCTGGAATCGTTTGTTGATGGTGATGATTTCATCTTCTCTGTCTTTCTGTAGCAGGGCCTCATCGTAGAGCTGCAATAGCATTTCATTCAGGCGCTCCAGTTCCATGATGGTCCGGTAATAACTTTGCATGAACGTCTCGACGGCCAGGTTGTTAGGGCCGTCTTCATAACCCAGTTTGAGTGCTAATGGTTTCTGGAAATCGAACAGCAGGCGTTCTTCCCGGCGTCCGGCTATGCGGTGCAGGGCGTATCGCACGCGCCAGAGAAAATTTTGGCCCTCTATCAGGGCCTCGTATTCATCCTGTTCGAGAAACTCATGGCGTACCAGCTCTTGCAGTGAGTGTGCCCCAAAATGCCGCTTCGTCACCCAGCCGATCATCTGGATATCGCGGAGGCCACCCGGGCCTTCCTTGATATTGGGTTCGACATTGTAGCCGGTATCGCCAAAACGCTGGTGACGCTTTAGTTGTTCATCCAGTTTGGCCGAAAAGAACTCAGGACTGGGCCAGATATGATCTGGCCCAGTATTGCGCTTCATGGTGTCGCAGAGGTCTTCATCGCCCGCCAGTAGCCTGGCTTCCATCAGATTGGTGGCCACGGTGATGTCATCCCTGGCCTCACGCTCACACTCAAACAGCGTACGCACGCTGTGTCCTACCTGGAACTTGATGTCCCAGAGAAAGGTGACAAAGTTGGAAATAGCATTACAGGCGTTCTCGGCGGGATCGTCTGCAAATAACAGTAATATATCGATATCTGACCCAGGATGGAGTTCTGCGCGTCCATAACCGCCGACTGCGACCAGGGAGGCGTTTTCCTGCTCCAGACCAAAACTTTGCCAGGCAAAGGCAAGAATTCGGTCAACTACGGCGGCCCGGGCGCTAATGATTTCATCGATAGGGTGATCCTGATCAAAGGCCTCGTCAGTCAGGGTCGAGAGCTGTTCCAGGCATTCCGTATACACCGTTAAATCAGTGGGCGGGGTTGCCTCCTTGCAGTGACTCCAGTCCAGTTTTCCTTCGAGGAAGGTCGGAAGGGGTGTGATGTCAGGCATTCTAAATAACTTCTCCCTGGCGCAGGGTAAGGACCTCAAAACCGGTGGGCGTGACCAGAATAGTATGCTCCCACTGGGCCGACAGGCTATGATCTTTGGTGACCACCGTCCAGCCATCTTTCAGCAGTTTGGTCTGGCGTTTGCCCACATTCACCATGGGTTCAATGGTGAAGGTCATGCCCTCCTGCAGGGCCATGCCGGTGTCTGGATTGCCATAATGCAGTACCTGTGGTTCTTCATGGAACTCCTTTCCAATGCCATGTCCGCAATATTCCCTGACGACCGAGCAATTGTGGCTCTCAGCATGTGTCTGGATAGCGTGTCCGATATCGCCCAGCCGAACCCCTGGTCGTACCATACGGATCCCCAGCATCAGGCATTCATGGGCTATCTCGGTGACCCGTTTGGCAATGACGCTGGGCTGTCCAACATAGAACATCTTGCTGGTATCACCATGAAAGCCGTCCTTGATAACGGTGATGTCGATATTCACTATATCGCCTTTTTTCAGGCGTTTTTCACTGGGTATTCCATGACAAACCTGGTAATTGACCGAGGTGCAGATGGATTTTGGGAATCCGTGGTAATTCAATGGGGCAGGAATGGCATTCTGCTCGTTGATGATATAGTCGTGACAGATCTGATTGAGCTCATCGGTCGTGACACCCGGAACGACATGGGGTTCGATCATTTCCAGCACTTCGGCAGCCAGACGACCAGCCACGCGCATTTTTTCGATCTCTTCCGGGGTTTTGATGCTAACCGACATAGTACGACCTGTTTTGGCTTCAAAATGTCATAGGATGGCAGTCGGACATGGAGGGGTCAATATAATTGTGTCCGCTGCTGGTTTCGCATATAATGCGCGCGCCTGATTGGGGCCTGGGCTCCCGTCAAGGCAAAACCTTAATCCACACATATGTCGACACACTAGACTGGGTGCCCTACGGGGTTGTCGAGTGGGGCATATGGAGGCCTAACCCATACAAACAGGAGATTTACCCATGGCAAATGTCACCATGCGCCAGATGCTTGAGGCTGGCATGCACTTTGGTCATCAGACCCGCTACTGGAATCCAAAGATGTCGAATTATATCTTTGGTGAGCGTAACAAGATCCACATCATCAATCTTGAAAAGACCCTGCCGATGTTCAACGATGCAATGAACTATCTCGGCAAGATGACCGCTAATGGCGGTAAGATCCTTTTCGTTGGTACCAAGCGTTCCGCACGGGACAGTATTCGAGAAGAAGCTGAACGCTGCGGTATGCCTTATGTCAACCACCGCTGGCTCGGCGGCATGTTGACTAACTTCAAGACCGTTAAGCAGTCCATTAAACGCCTGAAAGACCTGGAGGCCATGGCCACCGATGGTAGTTTTGAGCGACTGAACAAGAAAGAAGTCCTGCAGTTGAATCGCGAACAGGAAAAGCTCGAAAAGACCCTGGGCGGCATCAAGGAGATGGCGCGTCTGCCTGACGTGGTATTCGTCATTGATGTTGGGCATGAAAATATTGCTATCAACGAAGCCAAAAAACTGGGTATCCCGGTCGTTGCCGTGGTTGATTCCAATAACAGCCCCGAAAACGTCGATTACATCATTCCAGGTAATGACGATGCCATTCGCGCCATCCAGCTGTATCTTGCTGCGGCGGCTGATTCAATTCTTGAGGCCAAGGCAGCCGCCCCGGTGAAAAAGGCAGCCGATGAAGAGGTCGAGAGAGCAGCAGCGCCCAAGAAAAAGGCTGTGAAAAAGAAAGCCGCCAAGAAAAAGGTCGTTAAGAAAAAAGCCGTTGCCAAGAGTGAAAGCAGCGAAGCAGGCGAAGCTGAAAAGCCAGCTAAAGAAGCTGAATAATTTCATATAGTTAATACTCTTTTTTAAGGAGAATTATGATGCAGATTACTGCAGCAATGGTTAAAGAATTACGTGAACGCACCGGCGCCGGGATGATGGAATGCAAAAAAGCGCTATCTGCAGCCGAAGGCGACATGGAAAAGGCCATTGAAGACATGCGTAAGTCGGGTGCTGCCAAGGCCGATAAGAAGGCCGGTCGCGTGGCCGCCGAAGGCGTGATTGTGACCGCAGTTGCTGATGACAGCAAAAAGGTGGCCATCATCGAGGTTAATTGTGAGACCGACTTCGTGGCTAAGGATGAGAACTTCACCGGCTTCACTCAGACCGTCGCCAATTGTGTGATCTCGGGTACCCCTGATTCCGTCGAAGCCCTGATGGCCATGGCAACGGCTGAAGGTGGCACCCTGGAAGAGGCGCGCCAGAACCTGGTCGCCAAGATTGGTGAAAATATCCAGGTTCGTCGTTTCCACATCATGGATGTACAGGGCGGCACAATAGGCAGTTACCTGCATGGCGCTCGTATTGGCGTTATCCTGGACATGAAAGGTGGAGATGCCGATCTGGCCAAGGATATCGCTATGCATATTGCAGCGAGTAAGCCAGCCTGTGTCTCAGAACAGGACGTTCCTCAGGAAATGATTGACAAGGAAAAGGAAATCCTGGTTGCTCAGGCGGAGAGTAGTGGCAAGCCTGCCGAGATTATCGAAAAAATGATTCAGGGGCGTCTGCGTAAGTACCTGGCGGAGATTACCCTGATGGGACAACCTTTCGTCAAGGATCCCGATACCACTGTTGGGAAACTTTTGGGCAATGCCAATGCCGAGGTACTGAGTTTTACGCGCTTTGAAGTAGGCGAAGGAATCGAGAAAAAGACCGAAAACTTTGCTGATGAGGTTATGGCCCAGGTCAAGGCCAGCGAGTAATCGCCTACGATATCGGAAACCTGGGGAGCCCGTATTAATCCATACCTCCCCAGGCTTCCTGTTCGTATCTGCCCGAGGCTGGTAAGCACGGGCTACATAAAGAATAATAAGGCTTTTTTGTCCCGGATCGAAGAGACCATGACCGAACAGACACCGCCGATCTACAAGCGAATCTTACTCAAACTCAGTGGTGAAGCACTGATGGGGGAGTATGATTATGGCATCGATCCAAAAATTATTGCTCGCCTGGCACAGGAGATTACCGATATTAGTAATGCCGGTATCGAGATTGCCCTGGTCATAGGCGGTGGAAATATTTTCAGAGGGGCTGGACTGGCCCAGGGTGGCATGGACCGCGTTACGGGCGATCATATGGGGATGCTGGCTACCGTGATGAATGCCCTGGCCATGCAGGATGCCCTGGAACGTAATGGCGCCTATTGCCGGGTGATGTCTGCGCTCAAGATTAACCAGGTCTGTGAAGACTA